>CAZKJA010000375.1:263-3748 GCA_964552925.1 uncultured Treponemataceae bacterium | reverse complement strand
AGGGCATGTCCTGCACCGGAAGCGCCATCCTTTCCTTGTTCGTCAGTTGCCGGCCGTCGATGCCGGCGAACGCGGTCTTGGCCATCGCGGCCAGCCCGGGAAAATCGTTGTGGCTCATCGTGCGGCTCCTTCAACCCTGGCCTTGGCTTCGGCCATCGCCTTGTCGGCCATCTCGTCGAGCCGGCATTGGCCGCTGTCGTGCAGGGCCTTGTGGGCGGCTTCCTCGATGGGCTTGTAGGCGCGCAGGCGCAACATCATGCCGTCCCAGTCGACCTGGTGCGCGTCGAACTCCGGCCCGTCGACGCATACGAACCTGGTCTTGCCGCCGACCGAGACGCGGCAGCCGCCGCACATGCCGGTGCCGTCTATCATTATCGTGTTGAGCGACGCGAGCGTCTTCACGCCGAAGGGCCTCGTCGTCTCGGCGCAGAACTTCATCATTATCGGGGGGCCGATGGCGACGACGATATCCGGCTTGGCGGCGGACGACTGGCACAGCTCCTTGAGCGGCTCGGTGACAAGCGCCTTTCGGCCGTAGCTGCCGTCGTCGGTTACCACTATAAGCTCGTCGGCCAGCACGCGCATCTCGTCCTCCAGAATCACGAGGCTCTTCGTCCGGGCTCCAACGATGATTGTGAGGTGGTTGCCCGCTTTTTTGAGCGCCTGGGCTATCGGGTGCATGGGGGCGACGCCGATGCCGCCGCCGACGCAGACCGCGCGGCCGAAGTTCTCGATATGCGTGGGGTTGCCCAAGGGACCAAGTACCGCCTCGATGGAGTCGCCCGGCTCGAGCTCGGCCAGCCTGTGCGTGCTCACGCCGACTGTCTGGAATATAAGAGTAATTGTTCCACGCCTGGCGTCGGCGTCCGCTATGGTCAGAGGGACGCGCTCGCCCCATTCGACGTCGGTCTGCACGATGACGAACTGGCCTGCCTTGCGCTCGCGCGCTATATGTGGAGCCTCGAGCTCGATCTGAAACACCTCGTCGGAAAGGCGCTTTTTGGAAACTATTTTATTCACTGCTCCCCCTCGTGTGTGCGTGCGCATACGGCTCATTGTGGTTTGCCCCAGTATGCCATCACATGCCCCATTCGCGCAAGCTCGACTCTTGCCGCCTGGATCCATGCTGCAAACGCTTCGCGCTACCGACGCGGGCCTGGAGAAGCTGTACCAGGCGGCCGTTGCCGCTCTGCAAGCGCAGGCATGACGGCCGGTTCCGGCGGACAAAACCGGCATAGGAGAAAATATACTTGACAATACCAAGCCTAAAAGCGTAAACCAGAATATCCGGAGTTTCCGGACATAAAGTCGACTGGATTCCCTGATTCCGCGCGGAATTGGCATCAGAGCGCCCGGGTCTTGAAACCCGGACGCACCAGGCTTTCGCGCCAGGAAGATGGACGCATCACAGTGCAAGAGGTGCATTTATGAAGAAATTTCTATTCATCCTGCTCGCCCTCATCCTTGCTTCGGGCTTCGCGTTCGCGCAGGACAAGGCTTCGACGGTGGCTCTCACCCCGTACGTGGACAAAGGCGAACTCCTGGCCAACGTCGGCATCGGCTGGGGCGGTATATCCGGCGGCGCCGAGTTCACCTTGGCCCGCATCGACATCGGCGGCATCATCCCCCTGACCTTCGGAGCGGCCGGCCGCGCTACCCTCGATCCCGGCTTTTTCTCCGCTGATTGGTTCATCCTCGCGGCCGGCGGCTTCGGTACCGTCCACGTGGGCTTCAAGGAAATCAACCTTCCTTCGGGACTCACCTGGCTCTCGAATTTCGACGCATACGCCGGTCTCGGCATAGGCTTCGCTTCCGGAAGCAGCACATACTATGCTGATATCACGCCGGGCATAGGCATATCGACCTTCGAAGGCGCCGCCTACTACCTCAGCGACACGCTCGCCATTAATTTCGAATATGGCTATATCGGTCGTATCAAGTATTGGAGCACGTATTCCTGGCCCGTCTGGTACTCGACCATCGGAGTGATCCTCAAGCTGTAGTTTCCAGCAACCCGCAAACCTTGCGCCCGCGGCGGTCATTCCGCCGCGGGCGTTTTCGACTTAATGCCTTCGACAATTGAAACAATTGTGCGCATCTAGCTCTTGCGCACTTGCGTAAAATCCCGAAAATACCTACTATAAGCGCGTTCCATGCAACGCGCGTCCTACTCCAACCGTCTATCGATCGAGAATCGCGGCGCGCCTTTCGGGAACTACCACTTTCCAAAGGATCCCCTATGGCCAATACAAAGAACATGGTGATGATCGACGGCAACACTGCAGCCGCCCACGTAGCGCACGCGTGCTCGGAAGTTATAGCGATCTATCCGATCACCCCGAGCTCGCCGATGGGCGAACTGTCCGACGAGTTCTCGGCCCAGGGCCGTAAGAACATTTTCGGCTCCATCCCGCAAGTAGTGGAGATGCAGTCGGAGGCCGGCGCCGCCGGAGCAGTCCACGGAGCCCTGACGACGGGCGCCCTGACGACGACGTTCACCGCCAGCCAGGGTTTGCTCCTCATGATCCCGAACATGTACAAGATCGCCGGCGAGTGCACGTCCGCGGTGTTCCACATCGCCGCCCGCGCCGTCGCCGCATCATCGTTGTCGATCTTCGGCGACCACCAGGACATAATGGCAGCCCGACAGACCGGATGGGCCATGCTCGGCGCCGCAAGCATCCAGGAAGTCATGGACATGGCGTTGGTCGCCCACGCCGCGACCCTCGAGGCGCGCGTGCCGTTCCTCCACTTCTTCGACGGCTTCCGCACCTCCCACGAGGTCCAGAAGGTCGAGGAAATCTCCTACAAGGTGATGGAGAAGATGATCGACGCCGAGCTGGTGCGCGCCCACCGCGCCCGCGGCCTTACCCCCGAGAAACCCATGCTCCGCGGCAGCAGCCAGAACCCCGACGTCTACTTCACCGGCCGCGAGGCTGTCAACAAGTACTACACCGCCACCCCGGCGATAGTGCAGAAGTACATGGACAAGCTGGCCAAGCTGACGGGCCGCCAGTACCACCTCTTCGACTACGTCGGAGCGCCCGACGCCGAGCGCGTCATCATCGTAATGGGCTCCGGCGCCGACACCGTCGACGAGACCGTCAAGTACCTCGTCAAGAAAGGCGAGAAGGTCGGCGCGCTCATCGTCCGCCTGTACCGCCCGTTCTCGGTCGAGCACTTCATGGCCGCCCTTCCCGCCACCGTAAAGAAGATTTCCGTCCTCGACCGCACCAAGGAGCCGGGCTCCATCGGCGAGCCCCTGTACGAAGACGTCCGCACCGCGATCGGCGAGGCGATGGAAACCGGCAAGGCCCAGTTCAAGACCTGGCCCAAGGTCGTCGGCGGCCGCTACGGCCTCGGTTCCTGCGAGTTCCTGCCGTCGATGGTAAAGGCCGCCCTCGACGACCTCAAGAAGGCCGCGCCGAAGAACGATTTCGTCCTCGGCGTGTACGACGACATCGGCGGCTCCACGATCCCGTGGG
>CAZKJA010000375.1:0-253 GCA_964552925.1 uncultured Treponemataceae bacterium | reverse complement strand
AACCGTCGAGTGCGTATTCTACGGCCTGGGATCCGACGGCACCGTCGGCGCCAACAAGAACTCCATAAAGATCATCGGCGACGAGACCGATTTCTACGCCCAGGGCTACTTCGTATACGACTCCAAAAAGGCAGGCACCTACACTATAAGCCACCTGCGATTCGGCCCGCGCGTCATCCAGAAGCCGTACAATATCGTCAAGGCCGACTTCGTCGCCTGCCACAAGTTCAGCTTCATGGAGAAGCTCGACATC
>CAZKJA010000374.1:0-3752 GCA_964552925.1 uncultured Treponemataceae bacterium | reverse complement strand
ATTAATTCTTCCGAATTTGAGAGCCATATCTCTGATAAACCCATTTGAACCTCTCAGATGTTAATGAACCTAACAATTATTCGACCGTTCTGGATTATAGAATAGCAAAACAGTATAAGTCATTATAATATTCGCATACCAGAATATAACTCTCGTTTGTATCAATAATTAACGTTGCACTGTTGAATTGTATGAATGTTATATGGATAGATAATAATCCAGTTAGAAGGCATCGAGGGGGCTCTTTACTCCGCCGGGGCCTTTGTTCAGGACGTGGGTATATATCATCGTGGTCCTGATGTCGCTATGCCCAAGAAGCTCTTGCACTGTACGTATATCATAACCGCTCTCTAAGAGCTGGGTAGCAAAAGAATGGCGGAAGGTATGGCAACTAGCTTGTTTTGTTATGCCGGATAAGATTACGGCATCCTTTACGGAGCGTTGCACTATGGATGCATCGATATGGAAGCGACCTTCATTCTTTGAATCAGAATTACACCAGCGTCTTTTCTGCGGGAATACCCATTGCCAGCGCCAGTCAACCGCTGCATTGGGGTATTTCTTGGATAGCGCTCCGGGTAGATATACTTCCCCCCATCCTTCTTTGATGTCCTTGTCGTGAATGGCACGAATGCGCACGAGATGTTCTTTCAATGGTTTTTTAAGGGTAGCCGGGAGCATGGTGATACGGTCTTTCGCGCCTTTGCCATCATGGACAATTATGGAATTTCGATCAAAATCGATGTCCTGGATACGCAAGGTGATACATTCATTCAGACGCAAACCGGTTCCATAGAGGAGCGAAGCGATCAAATGCATATCGCCGTTCATGACAGCGAGCACGCGTTTTACTTCTTCTTTGGTCATGACGACAGGTACATGCACCGGTCGCTTCGCTCGTATTATATCCTCGAGTTCACCAACCTCAGTACCGAAAACTTGGCGGTAAAGAAACAGGATGGCTGCGAGAGCCTGGTTTTGTGTCGATGCGCTCACATTTTGCCTGACAGCTAGATCGGTGAGGAACGTATTGATTCTGGCTTCCGCGGGCTCGCCAGGGCGGGGGATGGAGCCCATTCTGGCATACAGCTCGATCCAATGGGTGTATGCGCGCTCGGTCATGGGGCTATAGTGGGAGGCCTGAATTCGTTCCCTGTAGCGCTCAAGGAGTCGTTCCACTGCCCCAGTTTGATCAATCATTTTTTCGCCTTTAATCTCGACTGCTTTCGCGATCAAAGGCTCTATCAATGGTTCAAGCCGGGCGCCATCAATTATTTTCGTGGGCAAGTTGGCCCGTATAATAGATGGAACTTCAGCATGGATGAAAAGGCCTGTTGCCCATAATGATTGCAGAAGATCTTGCACCATCTCAGGGGTGTCGGGAATCATCCATACCCGAGCAACCCAATCATAATAGCGTCCTTTGATCGTCTTGACTGCGTTGATTATTTGTTCATCGAAATCGAAGGATACCGCGATTTGACCCCAGCTTGCTCCGCTGATTTTTACGTCCATGCTTCTACCTCACCGCTATCTTGAAATTTCAGAGCACCGAAATGCTATTCATGGCCAGGTTCAAGTGTCTTGGTACGCCCTGGAAATTCCCAGACCTTTGAACACAACGCAAGAAGGATAAATTTAGCAGAAACCTCATTTTTCGATATGACAAACCAACGCAATGAACCCATTACGGATTAAACAGAGGTGGGCTTGGTGCAGGGGAATCTTCTTGCATAGTAAGACTTTAGCACCAATTATTTGCATCCAGGATGCCGCCGAAACAGGCTACCCCAAACCTATATTGAGGATATTCTAACCTTGAGCGTACCATTTGTCCACAAATAAATCGCTGTTAGCGGCTATGCACAATAAAGACGCCGCTTAGATGGCTATCTTGTCATGCTTTTTCGTTTTACGCCTTGCAGGCATAGTTTTCTTGCATACAGAGTCCAATACCACTATATTTAAATAGCGGGGAGGTTAATGCGATGATAGATCCGATCGGGACCATGCCGTACGCATCCGACAGCTATGTAGCTGGCCGCTTAAGCGAGGAGGAAGCTTCCCAGCGAGCCAAGGATGACGTGACGGCAGCGAGTGAAGCCGAAACGAAAGCACCGTTACCGGCTTACCAAGGAACAACGGTAGATTCGGAAGCCTGAGCCTTGGATTGGCAAGGCCTTTGGAATGAAAAGCAACGGGGGGCGACCGGGAGTCGTTTCCCGTTTTTTTTAGCTCAATATGAAACCCAATACCGAATTCGGATATCAGGAGTGGATATTGCTAGAACCAAAGTGCCACATATCGACGTGGACGCTCCCGGAACAGGCATGGGTTTTCGTTGCGCTTTCAGAATCTTTGTATTGATCGGAATGTGCCATTAATGGGTATACCAACTCTGTCCCTTTTCCTGGAAGGGGTACAAGGTATAAGCTCGAAACATGGAGAATGACCGGAAAATCGCGCCATGGCGCCTTATATCAAGATCGATTGCTCCCTACCGCGGATTGCCTCGCAGTATCTACGCGCTCTTTGCCGCGACGGTAGTCAACGGGATGGGCGTCTTCGTATTCCCATTCATGGCCTTGATCCTCACGCGACGATTCGGTTTGTCCGACAAGGCGGCAGGCGACATCGTGTTCCTGACGACGGTCGCGTACGTGCCTGGCACATTGATCGGGGGCAAGCTGTCGGACCGGTTCGGCCGGAAGCGGGTGCAGATGATATCGCAGTTCCTGTGTGGCGCCGCGTTGCTGCCCTGCGGCTTCATCGCCGATCCACATCTGATAGCGCTCTTCATAGTGGCATCGGTGTTCTTCGACGGGGTGACCGATCCAGCCCGGTCTGCGATGAGTGCGGACTTTACGACGCCCGAGAACCGGCAAGCGGCGTTCAGTTTACTATACCTCGGGCACAACCTCGGATTCGCAGTGGGCCAGCTGATCGCGGGCTTCCTGTTCAGCTCCGCGCCGTCCTGGATGTTCTGGGGCAACGCGCTTGCGATCGGGCTTTCGCTCGGCGTGGTCGCGGTGTTTCTACCGGAATCCAAACCGACCGCCGAGGCAGTGAAAGCCAGCCTGGCGACTGACTCCACGGAAAAAGCGCATGAAGGAGGACTGCTTTCCGCGTTGCTGTCGAGGCCTGTCCTTCTGGTCTTCGCCGTTCTCACGAGCCTCTACAGCTTTGTCTACGCGCACCACCGCTTCGCGTTGCCGATCCAGGCGACCGACTTGTTCGGGGATTCGGGAGCCAAGCTGTACGGCTTCGTTATGACAATGAACGCTCTACTTGTGTTGGCGTTCACGACGCCTGTAGTCGCGTTCACGAGGCGATACAAGCCTATCGTCAACATGGTTTTTGCGGGCCTGCTCTACGCTGTAGGTTTCGGCGTGCTGGCATTCGCCCGTATGCCCTGGTTGTTCTTCGCTTCCACCTTCCTTTGGACGATGGGCGAAATCGTGCAGGCGACCAACGAGAGCGTATATGTGACAAACCATACGCCGATGTCCCACAGAGGCCGTTTCAATTCTGTGCTGCCGCTTATAGCGGGGCTTGGATTCTCGATCTCGACACCGATTGCTGGGCGGATAGCCGATTCTGCCGGGCTCCCCACTGTATGGCTTGTGGTATCGTTGACGGCGTGCATGGGAGCCTTTGGAATAATGTTGCTGGGAAGATTCGAGCGGTGCAAGCAGTCAATCCTTCATTGAAACAGGGGCGGGAAACGTGACGCGACATCGGGTTCCGGAATC
>CAZKJA010000373.1:0-3761 GCA_964552925.1 uncultured Treponemataceae bacterium | reverse complement strand
CTTCTCGTCGGAGAAGCGTTTCTCGTCGGCGCGGACCAGCATGAACTGCTGCGACACCATGTAGGGGTCGGAGAAATCGACCTGCGCCTTGCGCTCGTCGTTGATGGTGATGCCGTCCATGCCGACGTCGAACTGCCCGTCGCGCACCGACTGTATCATCAGGTCCCAGCTGGAAAGTTTCCACTCGATTTTCGCGTTGAGGCGCTTGCCAATCTCGTTGACGGCGTCGTACTCCCAGCCGACCGACTGGCCGGTCTTCGGGTCGACGAAGTTGAGAGGCGTGTAGGCGTTCTCGGTGACCGCGACTATGGTCCTGCCCTTGAGGTCCGGGAGGCCCGCGCTTATCGTGGGCTGGCTTGCCGCCGCGGCCGGTGTCTTCGGGGCGGGTTTGGCGCAGGCGAGTGTGGAGCCCGCGATAATGGCGACTGCAAGGATGGCGAACGTGATCTTCTTCATTGTGGATACCTCCTCGCGGCCCGGCATGCAATGCCCGACCGTGTTCACTACGTTGTACTCCGCAAGGTGAAACGCTGGCAAGTGCGCCAAGCTGAGACAGGTTTCTGGTCAACGTGATCATGTACAATCCCGGTTCGGCTCCGGGCGGGCTCGTCCCGGGTCGATACTAGTCCAGCGTCCTGTTGACGTACGCGCCGTAATCCTTGACCAAAGGCTCATACGAACGGTCGAACAATGGACTGGAAATCAGGAAGTCCGCCGTCGCGCGGTTGCAGGCTATCGGGATGTTGTAGAGCACCGTAATGCGAAGCAAGGCCTTTACGTCGACGTCGTGGGGCTGCGGCTCCATCGGATCCCAGAAGAAAATTACCAGGTCTATCCCGCCCTCGGCTATCATGGCGCCGAGTTGCTGGTCCCCGCCCAGCGGCCCTGACTTCAGCAGGCGGATGTTTGAAGGAGGAGCCATGACGCCGCCCTCTATCTGGCGCTTGTGCTCTATCGTCTCGGAAACCAGCTTGCCTGTGGTCCCGGTGCATACCAGGTCGTGCCGCAGAAGAGATCGCCAGTTGTATTCGACCCAGCCGACGAGGTCTCTCTTCCTGTTGTCGTGCGCTACGAGCGCGATCCGTTTTTTCGATTCCATATAGTCCTCCATGGTTCTGTATGCGTATCGACTATAGTCCCGGTCGCCGCTCCGTGTCGATCTCGGGGCCTCAGCCGAGCGCCAAGCGGTCAAGCAACACGTCGCAGGTGTCTGTCGGCACCGATTGTGCAAGCTGCTCGGAGAAACCGTAGCCGATGGCGGTAAAATGCGAGGCCGCGGCTGCGGGAGCTGAACGTTCCCGGGACATTGCGGAAAGAAACCTGTCGTAGTAACCCTTGCCGCGGCCGAGCCGGCCGCCGCGGGCGTCGAAGGCCAAGCCGGGCACGAGGGCGACGACCGGGGTCGAGGCGATGGCGGCCGTGGTCAAAACGGGTGCCGAATCGGGAGGTACCGGGATTTCCCAGCGGTCGCGCGGCCAGCCCCGCCAGTGTGCGTCAAGTTCGACGAAGGTAATGTCGTCGCCTTCGATCCGGGGCACCGCGACGCGCTTGCCAGCATCGAGCGCGGCTTCAATCACCGGGGCGGTATCAATCTCCGATGGCATCGACAGGAAGGCAAGTACGAGGCCGGCTCGTCGGTACGCTTCCGTCTTTTCGACAATCCTTGCGGCCAGGCGGCTCCCTTTCGCGCGCCTTGCTGGCCCGATGGCCGCGAGCGTCGCCTTGCAGGAGGCGCGCAGAACGGCCTTGGCGGCGCGGATCCCTGCCGTACCATCGATCAAGCTCTAATCCCTCTCGATATTCGGCTGCGCGCTTTTATCTGCGGCCGAGGCCTCGTCGTGTTCGTCTATGTCTTTCGCGTCCCACGGATACGCGACCCATTTGTCCTCGATGTCGAGGCCGGAAAGGTAGAGGGTCACCTCGGCCGGCATGGCGCCCCGTTTTTCCTTGAGCTTGTTGTGCAGGACGGCGACAGCTATCGACGCGGGGTGGTGGGACAACAGCTCCCGTACGCAGTATTCGAGCGTGACGCGGGAATCGTCCACCTCGTCGACAAGCAGGATGCGCTTGCCGCTCAATTGGCGCTCGGCTTCCTCGATCCATTGCACTTTCCGCGGGTTGACGGTGGGTTTGTTGGCCGAATCGTAGTAGGCGATGCCGACCGCCAGTATCGGCTTGTTGATGAATGTGCGGAGCATGCGTGCGGGGATGAAGCCGCCCGATCCAATCGCGACGATGACGTCGCTTTCGTATCCCGCCGCCACGATTCGCTCGGAAAGGTCGCGCACCGTGCGGTGTATGTCCTGGTAGGTAAAACGGTACTTGTCCATGGCAGATAATACGCGGGCGTCCATCGATGCGCAAGCGGGTTTCAGTTCGAAGGGTTCCCATTCCGAGGGAGATTCGTGCTTCTTGACTTCCCGGCATACCGGCTGCATCCTGTCCTCGCGCGATGAGGATCGCATGGCTGATGAGAGGTGAAATATTGGGGGGAACCGCTGACCCGCCTCCTCAAGGAGAACCAGAGGTTGCTGACGGTCTGACGGCACACATGCGCATTCTGGGACTGTCGGCGCTTGATCCTGAAAGGCAACCATGAACGTTCGCGACAATGAACCGGTGATCGAGACCCTTGGACTTACGAAGCTGTATGGCTCGTTGAAGGCAGTCGACCAAGTATCGCTCAATGTAGCGCCTGGCGAGATTTATGGATTTCTTGGCTTGAACGGTGCCGGCAAGACGACCACGATACGGATGTTGCTCGGGATGATCCGGCCACTTGCCGGCACAATCCACGTTTGCGGAGAACGCATAGTACCCGGCGGCCGGGGACCATGGGACAAGGTCGGGTATCTGGTGGAATCGCCATTCTCGTATCCGGAATTGACGGTAGAGGAAAACTTGCGCGTTGTCGCCAGACTTCGGCATCTTGATATCCACAAACCCGTTGAAAAGATAATCGAAGCGATGCATCTCGACGATTATGCGGGAATCAAGGCTCGGAACCTGTCGCTGGGCAACAATCAGCGGCTAGGGCTCGCCAAGGCGCTCATCCACGAACCGCGGGTACTGATGCTCGATGAGCCTTCAAACGGGCTCGATCCCTCAGGTATCGTCGAGATCCGGGAGCTGCTCAGGAATTACGCCATCAACAAAGGACGGACCGTTTTCATCTCGAGTCATAACCTCGCCGAGATATCGCGGATCGCGACGAGGATCGGCATAATCCACAGGGGGTGCCTGCTGCAAGAGCTTGATGCCGGTGCCCTCGGTACGCAGCTTCGCAGGACCCTGGTGCTCGATGTTCGGGATCGTGCCAAGGCCATCGCGTTACTAGCGAATGAGGGGTATGCGCCCGAGCAGGCGGATGGGGGCATGATTCACATTGCAGTCTCTCGTGCGTGTGAAAATCCGGACTTGGTCAACGCTGAACTGGTGCGCGAGGGATTTCCCCCGACCCAGCTGGGAGTGGTCGAAGAAGACTTGGAGACTTATTTCCTCAGGATCATCGGAGAACGAACATGATTAAGGACATGCGCGCTTCTTTTGTTGTGGAAGTGGTCAAGGTCTGGCGGTCGATGATCTTCCGGGTTACTTTCGCCGCGACCTTCTTCATCTCTTTGATGCTCGGCTTGATGATGTACCTGGTACGGAATCCGGAAATACTGCCGCCGGGAATCCTCAAGACCAAGGTTGCCATCGCCGCGATCGGTACCGATTGGCCTGCGTACCTCGGATTTTCCGAGATGGCCGCAGGGGCT
>CAZKJA010000372.1:0-3769 GCA_964552925.1 uncultured Treponemataceae bacterium | reverse complement strand
GATTCGGTGAACGCATTCAAATAATACTTGACAAATCATGACTTCGTTTTAATATATCCGTGGTTGACTAGAAATACATCAAAGATATATCGCATGGATTATTCTTGGTTGCCCGTAAGGTCGTCAACCTCGATCGTTTTTCGGGAAAGGATCCGTCCCATGTTTTCATACGTCTTCAAACGCCTGTTATGGATGATACCGGTCCTGCTCGGCGTGACGCTCATAGTATTCACCTTGCTCCACTTCGCGCCAGGTGATCCCGCGACCCTGGCTCTCGGCATCGAGGCAACGCCGACGGAGAAGGATACATGGCGAGCGCAGGAAGGCCTGGACAAACCCTTCTTCGTGCAGTACGCGAAGTACTGCTACAAGGCGTTCGTGAAGCTGGATTTCGGGAAATCGTACGCGAGCCGCAGGCCGATCATCTCCGAGATCCAGCAAAGGTTGCCGAAGACGCTGCTGGTCGTCCTGTTCAGCATCATCCTGATGCAGGTCATAGGCGTTCCCATCGGGATAATCTCCGCGGTGCGTCAATATTCATTTACCGACAACCTGGTGATGATCCTGGCCCTGCTCGGTGTCTCGATGCCTTCCTTCTGGGTAGGATTGATGCTGTCCATCGTCTTCGCGCTCAACCTGCGCTGGCTCCCGGCGTCAGGCTTGTACGGGCCCAAGTACTTCATATTGCCGAGCGTCGCGCTCGCGCTTGCCGGCATCGCGATGAGCGCCCGGCTTACCCGCTCGTGCATGCTCGACGTGATCCGCCAGGATTACATAACGACCGCCCGCGCGAAGGGCGTCTCCGAGCGAATGGTGATCAACAAACACGCGCTTCGGAACGCGCTGATACCTATCATCACCCAGACCGGAATGGGCGCTTCGATACTGATAGGCGGCGCGATGGTGACCGAAGTCGTGTTCGCGATTCCAGGGATGGGGACGTACATGGTCAATTCGATCCGGGCGATGGATTACCCCGCGGTGCTCGGTGCTGTCGTTGTGATCGCCGTCTGCGCCAGTTTGATCCTTCTCCTGATGGATCTCGGCTACGCGCTCGTCGATCCCCGCATCCGTTCCCAGTTCAAAACACGGAAAGCCCCGTCAGGGAGTACGCAACCATGAACATCGATACGGCTCGTACCGAACCAAAGAAACGCAGTCTCTGGCTCAACGTGTGGCGCAGGCTAAAAAGAAACAAGCGGGCGATGGTCGGACTCGTGATCATCGTGATGATGATACTTGTCGCGTTCCTCGCCCCCCTGATCGCACCGTACGGGCTCGACGACCAGGACTTGGACAGGGCATTCCAGTTCCCTTCTGCCAAGTATCTGATGGGAACCGACAACCTCGGGCGCGATATCTTCAGTCGCCTTCTGTACGGTTCGAGGATATCGTTGCAGCTTGGTTTGATTTCCGTCTCCATCGCCTTGGTCCTCGGCGGTACCATCGGGGCAGTCTCGGGATACTACGGCGGCAAGCTGGACAATCTGATCATGCGCGCCATGGACATATTCCAGTCGATACCGTCGATGTTGCTGGCGATCGCGATAGCGGCGTCGCTCGGGCCTGGCATGATGAACGCGATGGTCGCGATAGGCATTTCGAGCATCCCCGGATACGCGCGCCTGATACGGGGTTCGATACTCTCGATCAGGGAATCCGAATACGTCGAGGCGGCGCGCGCCATAACCGCGAGCGATGCCAGGATCATATTCAAGCACATCATCCCCAACGTGATGTCACCGATGCTCGTCCAGGCGACGTTAGGAATCGCGGGCGCGATCATCACAGCCGCGTCGCTGAGTTTCATCGGCCTGGGCGCACAGCCGCCCCTGCCCGAGTGGGGAGCGATGATCGCCGGCGGGCGGAACTATATCCAGAAATATTGGCACCTGGTCACGTTCCCGGGCCTGGCGATCATGCTGACGGTCGTGTCATTCAACCTCGTGGGCGACGGCATCCGCGACGCCCTCGATCCACGGCTGTCGGTGTAAGGCGGGAATACGATGATCAATGGAACATTGCTGTCCATCAAGGACCTGGTCGTCGAGTACAGGACGATGGACGGGACGGTACACGCGGTCAACGGGGTTTCACTCGACCTGGCCGCCGGCGAGACGCTCGGCCTGGTCGGGGAGACCGGCGCGGGCAAAACGACGATAGCCAAGAGCATCCTCCGGATACTGCCGTCGCCGCCCGCCGAGATAGCAAGCGGTGAAATCAATTTCGGAGGTAAAAATATTCTGGATATGAATGTAGCCGAGCTGAGGAAGTTGCGTGGCAACAAGATATCGATGATTTTCCAGGATCCGATGACGGCGCTCAACCCGGTCTTCACCATCGGGGAGCAGATAGCCGAGGGCATCCACCTGCACCAGAAGCTGAAGCAGGGCGATGCCGAACTGAAGGCGATGAAGATGCTCGAGATGGTCGGCATACCACGAGAACGGTTTCTCGATTACCCGCACCAGTTTTCCGGCGGTATGAAGCAGCGCGTCGTCATCGCCATCGCGCTCGCGTGCAACCCGCTGCTCGTCCTCGCCGACGAGCCGACGACCGCGCTCGACGTGACGATCCAGGCGCAGGTGCTCGACGTGATGACCAAGCTCAAGGACGAGTTGAACACGTCGATGCTGATGATCTCGCATGATCTGGGCGTGGTCGCCAAGAGCTGCGACAAGGTCGCGATCATGTACGCCGGCAGCATCATGGAATACGGTACGCGGTATCAGGTGTACGCGGAAACGATGCACCCGTACACACAAGGCTTGTTCGATTCGCTGCCGAACCTGGCTAGCACTTTGCAACGGCTTAAACCCATACCCGGCCTGATGCCGAATCCGATGGACCTGCCGTCTGGCTGCCCGTTCCACCCCAGGTGCGCCAACGCCTTGCCCGAGTGCTCGACCCGTGTAGTGCCGTCGACGGAAGTGGCTCCCGGGCACTGGGTCCGGTGCGTCAATCCCAACAAGCCAAAGGTCAGGGCCGTATGAATACACCCACAGTGGAAGTACGCAACCTCAAGAAATACTTCTCGACCCCTAGGGGCGCGCTTCACGCGGTCGACGACGTCAGCTTCGGCATCGAGCGCGGCAAAACGCTCGGCGTGGTCGGCGAATCGGGCTGCGGCAAGACGACGCTGGGCCGCGTGCTCCTGCACCTGCTCGACAGCACCGCCGGCACGATCCTGTTCGAGGGCGAGGATATCACGCGCGTCGGCAGGAGCCGCATCAACGCGTTGCGTTCAGACATGCAGATCATCTTCCAGGATCCCTTTTCGTCGCTCAACCCGAGGATGACCATCAGCGAGACGATCGGGGAACCACTCAAATTGGTCAAGGATCTGAAGGGCGCCGAACTTGCCGCGGAAGTAAACCGCCTGATGGATACCGTCGGGCTTGCCCGGCGCCTGATCAATTCGTATCCGCACGAGCTCGACGGTGGCCGGAGGCAGCGCATCGGCGTCGCGAGGGCGCTTGCGCTCGACCCAAAGTTCATCGTGTGCGACGAGCCGGTCTCGGCGCTCGACGTCTCGATCCAGGCGCAAATCCTCAACCTCATCCTCGACTTGCAGGAGGAGCGCGGGCTCACCTACATATTCATCACGCACAACCTGTCCGTGGTCAAATACATCTCCGACGATATAGCCGTCATGTACCTCGGTCAGATTATAGAGAAGTGCGCGGCAGACGAGCTTTTCGTCCATCCGCTGCATCCGTACACGCAGGCCCTGCTCTCGGCGATACCCAGCCCGGACATCTTCAACACG
>CAZKJA010000371.1:0-3774 GCA_964552925.1 uncultured Treponemataceae bacterium | reverse complement strand
CGTTGTTGTTGGCAATTGAAAGTTTGCCGAGAGTAGGAGATCGGCGCTCCACCTGCGACCCGCGAACCAGACCGTGACAGTCGAAACCGGGGCACCCCCTGTTACATCAAATGTATCGATGGAGGAGGGGAGGGTCAAGCGTTCGGGATCCTCAGCGGATGGCGCAGCCGCCGAGTACGAATCCGTCTGCGTCGTAGAAAACGGCGGACTGGCCGGGGGCGGCCGCCCGTTGCGGCTCGGCGAACTCCATCACGGCGTTGCCCCCTGCAACCCGTACCGTGGCGCGGGCCGGCTTGTGATTTTGCCTGATCCTCACGAAGGCCTCGAATATGAAATCTTCGAGCGAAGAGTCGTGGAGAATCGCGTCGTCGCCTTCCACCACGGAACGGAATAGAGCCGCGTCGTGGGCTACGATTACGCGGTTGCCAGCCGCGTCGAGCGCCTTCACGTACAGCGCTTCCGGCCCGGTGGAAATGCCGAGTCCGCGCCGTTGCCCTATCGTGTAGAAGACGATGCCGCGGTGCCTGCCGACCACGGCGCCCGACTCGTCGACGATGTCGCCGGGGGTTTCTTCCTCGAACAGGGAGCCATAGCCGCCTGCGATGAAGTCCTGGCTTTCCGTCTTGGCCGCGACCGACAGGCCGAGCCGCCTGGCTTCGTTTCTGACCCACGCCTTGTCCGTGCCCCCGAGCGGGAAGAGCACCTTGGCGAGCGTGGCGGGGCCGAGCCTGAACATGAAGTAGCTCTGGTCCTTCGCCTCGACGACTGCGCGCCTGAGCGTAGGTAGGCCATTCCTGGTTTCGATCCTCGCGTAGTGTCCGGTGGCGAAGTAGTCGAAGTCGAAGCCCTCCTCCTTGGCCCTCTCGAGGAGGAAGCCGAATTTTATGTCGCGGTTGCACATGACGCAGGGGTTCGGGGTCCTTCCGGAGCGGTATTCGCGCTTGAAGTAATCTATTACGAGGCCTTCATATTCCCGGGCAAGGTCGACGACGCGGTACGGGACTCCAAGCGAGGCGCAGATCGCCGCGGCGGCCGCGATGTTTCCTTCCTTGCCCGGGCCGTAGCAGGTGTTCTCAGCCATCGCGAGCTTTGTGGCGCCGGGACGCCATATCTTCATCGTGATCCCCATCACGTCGGCGCCTGCCTCGGCCAGCAGCGCCAGGACTGTAGACGAGTCGACCCCGCCTGACATGCCGACGGCTATCCGCTTTCCCGCCAGGGATCGTAGGTATTCGGTATCCATTGGCTCGACGATAGCCTGAATCGCCGCCGAGGACAAGCGCTACCGCAAAATGAGGACCAAGCGCTTCCGGCCGTTCCATAATGGGCGAAATGTATGGTATCATAGGCGGGTTATGGTGAAGACTATGAATTTTCAGTATCAAATGGCAGTACAGATGACGAGGTTTCCAGCCGTGGCCGCGCTCCTCATGGCGTTCCTGTGGCTAGTGCCTTCAATCGGAGCGGAAGCCCAGGCAGCATCCCCGGCGCTGCAATCATTCCCGGACCATCTTAAGCTACGTTCGGAATTCCTTTCCGCGGTGGTGACCGCCGCACCCGCGCGCGCCCTCGATTTCAAGACGGTATACCGGGACACGGATTCCGGGCGTGTCAGGATATCCGTCGAACGCGACGGCGCTTCGTTGTACGTGTTGTTCCTCAGCGAACGCGAAGGGAAATACCCCTATGGTTCGAGAGGCAACGTCATAGTCAAGCGGGACGCCAAGACCGGTTATATGACGCGGGTGCTCTGGTATCTTGGCGACGACGGGCAAAGCTGGATAAGCCTCGTGCCGAAGAACGAAAGGACCATCGTCGATTTCGTGGTCGCGGGCGTTGCCGTACGAGAAGGCTACGCGGTTTCCAGGCTTATATACCAGCTGTTCACAAGCTCTTTCGGCGCCCTGTACGAGGCTACCACGGCCGGGCTCGACTGGTCCCTCGTATTCGGGGAACCGGGGCCGGCGTCCGCGGCGCGCCTTGCGGCACAGATAACGGCCTCCCAACGAAACGGCGCGGCGGGAGCGCTCCTCGATGCGGCTTCGGATTTCACGACGGTCGGCCGCTACCTTTCCGAGGCTGGTGCGGAGTCAAGCGAACCTATCGAGGAGACGGCGATCGAATACCCTCGCTTCGTGAAACAAGGCAGTCCGAGGGATCCCTCCCTGGCTACGGTGCCAAAGTACAGCGCCGAACGCGGCCTTCCGCTCGAGGCTGTTCCCGGCGCGCTTCTTTCGGGCGCTCGTGGCGGGACGGCTTATATCGCGTTGGTCGAAGGCGTCAAGGGCTTTCCTCCGGCCAAGCTCGGCCTGATTCCCTATTACGACGCGAACGGGAGCTACGCGTACATCGCGGTCGAGGCGGACACCGGGGCGACGGTGAATCTCGTCGAGTTTCTCCGCTCGCGCCAGGGTGCGTTCCTGCGGTTGTTCCGCCTGCCGTTGCCTGTCGATTCCCCCTAGCCTCAAGCGAATAAGTACACTAGAATCCGTTCGGTGAATCAATTATAGGAAGGTGAAACATGGGTGATGTATTCATAGGATTTACTTCGATCGTCTGGCAGGATCTGGTAATGTACGTCGTGGGCGCTGTATTGATCTGGCTCGCTATCGAGAAGCAGTATGAACCGATGCTGCTCTTGCCGATAGGATTCGGAGCGATCCTTGTCAACCTGCCCCTGTCTGTGGTGTGGGAGTACGAGGGCCACGCGGGCTTCCTCAAGGTCCTGTACGACGGAGGTATAGCCAACGAGCTGTTTCCGGTGCTTATATTCATAGCGGTAGGCGCGATGATTGACTTCGGGCCGCTGTTCAAGAACCCGTTCATGATCTTCTTCGGAGCGGCCGCCCAGTTCGGCATCTTCGCGACTATAATCATCGCGACGCTGCTCGGGTTCAGCCTCAAGGAGGCGGCGAGCATCGGCATCATCGGCGCCGCGGACGGACCGACGGCGATCTACGTGGCCAACAAGTTCGCCAAGGACATGCTGGGGCCGATATCGGTAGCTGCGTACTCGTACATGTCGCTCGTCCCCCTGATCCAGCCGCCAGTAATACGGCTTCTGACAACCAAAAAAGAGCGCTGCATCCATATGGAATACCACGAGAGCAACGTGCCGAAGTGGCTCAAGGTGATGTTCCCAATAGTAGTCACTATGATTGCCGGCATAGTGGCGCCGATATCCGTTCCGCTCGTCGGATCGCTTATGTTCGGCAACCTTATCCGCGAATCGGGCGTCCTTGAGCGCCTGTCGCAGACCGCGCAGAACGAGCTAGCCTACCTGGTAACGCTGCTGCTCGGGATCACGATCGGCTCCAGCATGCGCGCCGACAAGTTCCTCAACGTGCAGACGCTCATGATCCTCGGGATGGGTCTGGTCGCGTTCGTGTTCGACACGGCCGGCGGGGTGCTCTTCGCGAAGTTCGTCAACCTCTTCCTGCCCAAGGGCAAGAAGATCAACCCGATGATAGGCGCCTGCGGCATATCGGCCTTTCCCATGTCTGGACGCGTGATCCAGAAGATGGCGGCCGAAGAAGAGAAGGGCAACATAATATTGATGCACGCGATCGGTTCCAACGTGTCGGGGCAGCTCGGGTCCATCATCGCCGGCGGCATGGTCCTGGCGCTCGTGCCCTTGCTGGTCGGTTAGGAAAGGGAGGCCGTCGTGGAAAAAATAATCGAGTACCTTAAATCGGGCAGCACCACCGTGCAGGCTCTGGGGATTACCGTAGGAGGCCTTATCGGCGTCTTCGCGACGCTGACTGTTTTCTTCCT
>CAZKJA010000370.1:0-3796 GCA_964552925.1 uncultured Treponemataceae bacterium | reverse complement strand
GCCTTTGTATTGCGGTCCGGGTCGACGACGATGCCCATCTTTTCCAGCCCGAGCGTCGAAAGGTGCCGGGTTACCGGGCCCATCTCCCCGACGCCGGCGGTAAAGACTATCGCATCGACCCGGCCGAGGGCGGCGTAATAGGCGCCGATATACTTCTTTATCCGGTAGCCTTCGAGTTCCTGCGCGGTTAAGGCGACCTTGTCCCCCGCGGCCACGGCGTTCTCGATGTCGCGGCGGTCCGACCAGCGGCCGGTGATGCCGAGCACTCCGGATTCCTTGTTGAGTTTCTTCTCGACATCGGCCGCCGACAAGCCGCCTTTGCGCATCATGTGGAAGATGATGCCGGGGTCGATATCGCCCGAGCGGGTACCCATCACCAGGCCCTCGAGCGGTGTCATTCCCATCGAGGTGTCGTAGGAACAACCGTTCTTGACGGCGTTGATCGAGGAACCGTTGCCTATGTGCGCGATTATAAGGTTTGAGTCGAAGGGGTCCTTGCCCAACAGGACAGAGGCCCGCTTCGCGGTGTAAAGGAAGCTCGTGCCGTGGAAGCCGTAGCGGCGGACCATGAAATTCTCGTACCAATCGCGGGGGAGCGCGTAGAGGAAGCTGGTGTCGGGCATGCTCTGGTGCCAGGCGGTATCCATGATCGCGCAGTGCGGCACGTTGGGGAGGACGGCCGTGGCCGCCTCGACGCCCATGATATTCGCCGGGTTGTGCAGCGGCGCCAGGTCGATCAGGTCCTTGAACACGGCGAGGGATTCCTCGTTGATAAGCACGGAACGGGCGAACTTCATGCCGCCATGGACCATGCGGTGCCCGACCACGCCGATTTCGCTCATCGACTTGACGACGCCGTGCTGGGGATCGGTGATGGTCTTGAGGATAAGCTCGATCGATACGACGTGGTTGGGGCATTCGTGGTCGATGGAGACGTCGGCTATCCCCGGCGCCTTGTGGTTGATCACCGAACCTTCCTGGCCGACGCGTTCCACGATGCCGCTGGCGAGCACGCTTTTCTGCTTCCAGTCATAGACCTGGTATTTGACGGATGAGCTACCGCAATTGAGGGTGAGAATTACCATTGGTTCTCCTTGACGAGTTTATTCGTAGACTGTACCAGAAGGCAGGGCGCGGGTCTAGTTGAAGAGCATGACCTGGAGTATTTGCAGCACCGGGAAAATTATGCATACGATGATGAACACGATGTCGAGTATCAGCATCGTGCGTTCGCTGCGGTCCACTTTTACTATCTCGTAGATATTCTGGAGGGCGTCCAACCGGCGCTCGACGGACCTGGTCCAGCCGGACGTGTTGAATATGCCGCATATATGCTCGTAGACGGTTCCCAGGAAATAGTCGCCGATTATCTTGGCGCTGTTCTCAAGGTTCTCGAGAATGAACAGGGCGTCCAGCCTGAGCGCCTGGATCTTGCCGAACTTCTTGCGCAAGGCTCCGGTCTTCAGGCGCCTGTTTTTTTTGGCGATGGCGCTCACGTCGTCCTCGGCCTCGTCCAGCCAGCGGTCCAGCAACCTGTCCAGGGACCGGAGTTCGAGGAATTGGTAATTGGCCAGCTCGCAGATAAGGAGCACGTCCTCGTAATCGCGGTCCGAGTCCACGATTACGGCGCGGTCGATATCGAATACCGCGAGGTCGCGGTCGCTGTAGGAAAACTGGTTGTTCATCGCCTTGCGGACCTGCGATTCATGCACTGGATACCCGAAGGGCTCGCCCGACAAGAGCGTGGTCAGATGCCTCTCATTGTCGTGCAGGAAGTGGTCGGGCGCTTTTTCAACGTCGGCGAAGCAGAAGGTAAGGTAGGTCTCGCGCTCGGATTCCGGCCTCGGGCTGGTAATCGCCGGGAGCACCTCCTCGAGCACGGCGCGGTACTGCCTGTCGATATACGCGTCGATCGTGCCAATGGCGGGCGACACAAGTTTTTCGTCGATGCCGTGCAATTCCTCGACTGTCGCGGTTACTTGCAGCCGCGCCACGATCGACATCACGCCCTCGTCGTACAGGCGCGCCGACGCGGTGAATCCTTCGATCGAGTCTTCCTCGCGGTTCTTGGCCAAGCCGGTACGAAGGTCAACGCAAAGCGGGGCGGGAATCGTCACCGATGTTGGGGTATCGCGCCGCCGGGCTATCCGCAAGCCCGGGATGCCCGGCAACAGGGAGGCGGCGCTTTTCAGGTCGATCGACCTTCCTATGTCATACAGCGCCATCTTGACGATTTCCACGGAATACACAGTGTCAGCGGCTGCCGGATCGCTCATGGCCTGACCTCGTATCGTGCTACGACCCTGTTGAGCACCTGGAGCACGAGCACGCTGCCTTTCGGCACCGCGTACGGCATCGTAAACCTTTTGCCCGGATGGTCGACGGTGACAAGCGGGACCGGCGCGCCGGCCAGGCGTTCCAATACAAGGGAAAGCTTGAGCGGGTACGGGTATTCGGGCAGATCCTGCGCGAAGAGGCCGACGGCGACTCCTTCGACGGGAGCCGGAGCCGCGTATACGATCGATACAGGCGCCGCGGGATCCTCGAGGCTGCCCGAAGCCGGCAACTGGGCGACGATCGTCCCCGGCCGCTCCCGTCCCTCGGGTGGCCTCAGCGAGAATTGGAACGAGATGCCCGACTTCTCGATTCTCGATACTGCGTCCTCGAGCGACAGCCCCATGAGATCCGGCACCTTGACTTTCGCGTGCTCGGCGCCGCGCGACACGACGAACACAAGCTGTATAGGTCCCGTAACGTCGGTGTTCGGCGGAGGCGTCTGTTCCATTATGGTTCCCGCCGGGCTTTTGTCGTATACGTAGACAGGCGGCTCGCGCACGGTAATGAGCTGGCGCGTGGATCCGAACACAGCCTGCAGGTTCAGCTTCACGGCATCGATGCTCTGGCCGACATAGTCGCCGACCTTGTCCTGCGCAGCCCCCCTGCTGACGACGAGCGCTATCCTTCGCCCGGCCTTGACGATGGTGCCAGGTTGAGGGTCCTGCTCCAGGATTGTGCCGCGCGTCGAGGGATCGCCGGAAAAACGGAGCGACACGCGCGGGTATAGTTCCTTCTCCTGCAGCTTCATCAAAGCCGCGGCCAGGTCCATTTCGACGACATTGGGGACGAGGGTACGCTCTTCGCCACGAAGCGAAAGGAAGAACGCCACAAGCCCCGAGAACGCCATCAAGAGGACGAGCGAGGTCAAGGCGACTATCGCGGTGCGGTAATAACGAGGCTCAAGCGTGTCCAGCTTCTTGAAGTCGATTTTCTTTGTAAAGTCGAATATCGAACGTAGATCCATCGATGGCTCCCGTACTATATGCTCCGGACGGCGAGCGATCAGGGTTCGAAGGGAACCGTTGAACCGGAACCCGACGATCCGAGACGCGACCCGACGAGGCCGCGTGCTCCGTTCGCGAAATCCTTGTAAACCATTGCTTTCTTGCCGTGAACCTGGAGGCGCTCGAGGGCTACAAGGCCTCGTCCAGTTTGTACCATTATACCTCTGGACTTGTCTACCGAAATCACAGTACCCGGATCGAGCCCGGCATCCTCGTCCGGCCAGGCGCGCAGGGCGAGGATTGCCAGCCGCTGGCCGGCGAAGTCCGTGTACACGCCAGGCCAGGGCTGGAAAGCCCTCGAGCGGGCGTCTATGCCGAGGGCATCCGCTGTCCAGTCTATGAGGCCGTCATCCTTGGCGATCGTGCGGGACCAGGTGGCCAAGCTCGCGTCCTGGGGCTCGCCCACAGCCGCCCCCGATTCGATTTCCCGCAGGGCCCGGATGAACAGGCGGGCG
>CAZKJA010000369.1:3078-3849 GCA_964552925.1 uncultured Treponemataceae bacterium | reverse complement strand
CTTCTCGGTCTGCTCGCCTTGCTTGAAGAAACGGTTTGACGCGACGGAGAACGTACATACCATGTGTCCGTTCGGCGTCGCCTTGAGCAGCGGATCCCTGACTAGATTGCCCTCAACGATGATGGAATTGAGATTGTTCAACACGGTTCCCTCCAGCGGCCGTCGATGGCCGGTTTGAATGAATCCGGCGCCTCCAGGGCGTCGTAACCGGCTCCCGCGGGCGCCGATACATCATTCAAGGCCGGACACGCACCGGCGCTTGACCGGAGCCATGATCCTTGCAGGAAGAGACCCGTCACTCGGTCGGCAATGTGCCGCCCCAGCCCGAAAGCCTCGTGCCGTCCGACCACTCCATAGTAGCCGTATACCGGAATCGCGTACCGTCTGGTGCCAGTACGGGCTCGTCGACCAAGGTGATCCTGAACTTGTGCGTCCACGCCTCGACAAGACCCGTGCCCTCGACTGTCATTGTGTCGCCATCGAGCGAGATCGACTCGTATCGTAGCGCGGCAGTCTCGCCGCCTTTGGTGAAGGCAATGAAGGAGGGGAGCATCGTGAGCGACCAGGGCGGTTCGTCCCCCCGGAAACTGGCGCCATCGAACCGTGCATGGGGGAGGAAGCCGGGGAACGGCGGCGGAGTAGCAAGCTCGTACTGGGCCTCCCCGAACAGCGCCGTCGCTTCGTCCCGGATCCGCGGGTCGGCGTCGGACATCGTCTGGTCGGGCAGCGAGACGGCGGCGACGACGGGAGCGTCGATCCGGTCATGGCGGG
>CAZKJA010000369.1:0-3068 GCA_964552925.1 uncultured Treponemataceae bacterium | reverse complement strand
CGTCCCGTGGATGGAAAGCCTGCGGTCGTGCATGAATACGACGAGTTCGAGCCGTCTGGCGACGGATTCCGTCGGCGAATCGACGCTGTACGCGAACATGGCCTCGCCGAGTCCGTCGGCATCGAGATCGGATATGAATACATCCTCGCGGTAGAACCCGGCGGCTGCTTCCTTCGCCTCCGGGGCCGGACCATCGCTTAGTTCATCGACGATCTCGATGACGCCGGAAACCTTCCGGTAGTGCCTGGCGTGGATGGCTACTGTGCTGCCGCCGGGATCCCGGGCGACCCCCGAAAGCACTACAAGATGCTCTCCCGAGGTGTCGATCCATCTTGCCCAGGCTACGAGTGTCCCTTCATACCGCTCGTCCGCACCCGGCTCCGGGCCTTCGACGAGCCTGAACGCGGCCTCGGGTATCGCCGTGCTTGGCGCCGCAGGGCTTTTCATCGCTGCCTGCGCGCTCGGTTTCAACCCGCACGAGGCGAAAAAGACAAGCGGTAGAAGCAGGCACACGACGCCGGTCTTAGGTAATCCCATTCAAACAAGGTATCGTGTTTGATGCCGATACGTCCAGTTTCACGCTCTTCTTGGCCGCAGCGTCCGATACCGGTTCCCGCGATTTGCGGGCGATTCGGATCCGGGGATGGATGGAACCGATGGTTAATTCGATTTAGCTTGCGTTTTACAGGAATTTTTGGGAAAATGACAGCATGGAAGAGTTACCAAGGACAGGGATAGGCGAGAAAGGCCGCTTGATAGGCATCGTCACTATCCTGCTCGTTATAGGATTCTCGTTTACGAGCCTCCTGACATACCGGACAGCCACTGAATCGGCGCGTACTTCGATCGTCAAGCATTCATTGCCTACTTCCGCGGATTATATGTACTCCACCTTGCAGAGAAGCCTCGTCGAACCGATATTCGTGTCGTCGATGATGGCCAACGATACCTTCCTGCACGACTGGGTGGCGCAAGGCGAGAAGGATGTTTCCGCCGTGACGAGGTATCTGTCCGAGATACGCAACCGTTACAGCGTCTTCACGACATTCTACGTGTCCGACAAAACCTTGAGCTACTATCAGGCTGACGGAGTCCTCAAGACGGTGAAACCCGAGGAACCGCGCGATGCGTGGTATTGGCGGGTCAAAGGCATGCCCGAACCCTATGAGATCAATATCGATCCTGACATGGCCCACGGCGACGCCTTGACTATTTTTATAAATTACCGCGTCATCGATACCAACGGTGCCTTTCTCGGCGCGGCCGGCGTCGGTATCGCGGTCAATTCGATGAACGCAATAATTGAAAGCCTGCGGACCGAACACGACACGGCGGCCTTTTTTGTGGATAGGAAGGGACGGATTCTCGTCGGCGCGCCGTACGGTTTCCCGGGGATGGCCGCCAGCGATGGAGGCACGACCCTTGCACTGGCGGACGATCCGGCGCTTCGCGAAACCGCGGCCGCGGCCATCGGATCCAACGGCGGTTCGTTCAGGTACAAACGGAACGGAAAAGCCAGGTTGCTGTTCGTGATGCCGATCCCGGAACTGAAATGGTTCCTTTTCGTCGAGCACACCGAAGATGACGCCATTTCCCATGCGAGCCGGGCCTTGATGATCAACCTTGTCGTATTCATCCTGCTCGTAAGCGCGATCATCGCGATGACCGCGCTTACAGTCAACCGCTTCCAGTCGAGGCTAGAGCGAACGGCCTCGTACGACCAGCTCACAGGCGCGCTCAACCGGATGTCGTTCAGCGTCCTCTGCGACCACGCGGTCAAGGAGTCGAGGCGTACGGGGGATCCTCTCTCCATAGCCATGTTCGACATCGACGGTTTCAAACGAGTCAACGACGAGCGAGGCCATTACGCCGGTGACTTGGCGCTCAAGCTGGTCGTCGCCGGCGGCCGCTCCGGTTTGCGCCAGTCGGATTCCCTTTGCCGATGGGGAGGCGAAGAGTTCATAGCCCTCCTGACCTCCTGCGATGCGCAGGGCGCCCAGGTAGCCGCGGAAAAATTCCGCTCCTCGGCGGCCGCGCTCTGCATGAGCGAAGGAGCCGGCGCGATAACGCTTAGCGCAGGCGTTGCGACACTACGTCCGGACGAAGGTTTCCATTCGCTCGTCAGCCGCGCCGACGAAGCCCTTCTGTCCGCCAAGCGCGCGGGCAAGGACAGGACGGTTTCGACGTAGAGCCGAGTCGGACGGTACGGCGTCAAGACCGTATGGGAGCCTCGCCTGTAATCCTGATAATTCCGTGATAAACTTGATCCACGGTATCAAAAACAAAAGTTTTTGCTGTCAGGAGGCCGGAATGGGAGACGACGTGGTCATGCAATTGGCTAGTCTGGTGGACTGCGGCAACACGCTGGAGGTGATCGCCGAGGCTCGCAGGGTTTTCTCCCTTCGTCATGACGAGGCATTGTGGCCAAGCGTTGGGGCTTCAACGGCAGATATTCTCGAACTGTTCGACGGGAGATTCCCTGGATACCATGCCTGCGACACCGAATACCATGACATCCACCATACGACGGATGTCCTCCTCGCGACGGCACGCATCGCCGACGGGCTGGAATCCGAACGCGATCCGTTTCCGGACGACCTGATGAGGGATCTGCTGATAGCGGCCGCTTGCCACGATGTAGGGTATATACGCTCGATCGATGAAGAGGGAGGCACCGGCGCGCGCTTCACCTCGGTCCATGTATGCAGGTCGGCGGATTTTGCGCTCAAGCACGCGCGGCGTTGGGGTTTGGATGACGCTTCCGCATCACGAATCGCCCGGCTCATCAACGCGACTGGCTTGAGGGGCGAGTTCGGCGAGCAGGCGTGGGACGGAAGCCGCGAGCGCGAGGCGGGCATGGTTCTCGCAAGCGCCGACCTTGTCGGCCAGATATCTGACCGGAAGTATCTGGAGAAACTCCTTTTTCTATATTATGAATTCAAGGAAGCGGGTTTCCCCGGCTACGATACGGAGTTCGACATGCTCCGCAAGACGATCGGCTTCTACGAGATGACGATAGCCAGACTCGATGTCGAGCTGGAAGGGGTGCGCTCGTCGGCAAGGAAATT
>CAZKJA010000368.1:0-3860 GCA_964552925.1 uncultured Treponemataceae bacterium | reverse complement strand
ACGAATTCGCTCCCCGCCAGTTTACTGAAATTACCAGAAAAGTCAATCAGCACGCAGACCTGGATCCCCGACTCCGCCAGGGCTTCAAGCTTCTGGTCCAGGGAAAAAAGATCGCCTGAAAACAGGTGCGGTTTCGTTACCTTCTTCGGGTTTTCGCGGAAGGTCACCGCGATCGGCATCAATTGAGGCGCCTTCGCTATGACCCGTGCGATCAATTCCCTATGCCCAAGATGCAAACCGTCGAATCCCCCTACGGTCGCCGCGGTCGGTACATCGAAGCCGGCATCGCCTATGACAGCGTCCTGCCACGAAACAATTTTCAATCCGGCCCCCCGAGCACGAATGCATAGCGCCAATCCGCCCCCGCCCTGGCTATGATTCCCAGGAAAGCCTCGTCTGGATCGAATACAGCCACCGGTTTGTCGGAATCGAGCGATGAAAAAGCGTCCAGCCTGAACAACGGCAAGCCGTTGCGGAAAGCCTTGGACGAAGCCCCGTCGATCTGGTGTACCGCGATTCCAAGTCCGGCAGCATCGCTTACAGTCAGTCTTCGCAGGGAATCCTTGCAGATACTATCGGCCGGTATCGCGGAATCCACGGAATATGGCCCTGAAAACGTCCGTCTCAAGGCGGCGAGCCGTCCCCGGCTCCCAAGAGCCAAGGCGATATCCCTTGCGAGCGAACGGATATATGTTCCTTTGGTACAGGCTACATTGATCCTCGCGGTGCTACCGGAATACGAGAGCAATTCCAAGGATTCGACTCTGACGTGACGCGGTTCCGGTCGTACTTCCTGTCCCTTGAGCGCCCGTTCATACGCGCGTTCGCCCTGGATATGCACCGCAGAATACGCTGGGGGCGCCTGGAGGATGTCGCCGCGGAAGTCGGGCAGGACGCGCTCGATCTCTTCCCTTGATGGAACGGGGCCGGTCGCGATGACCCTCCCGGAAGGATCCAGGGTGTCGGTTTCCTCGCCGAAAAGCACATCGGCAATGTAGCCTTTACCGGCCCCCATGAAGTAATCGGAGAGCCTCGTGTATCGGCCAAAGAGGCATACCAGCACGCCACTGGCGAACGAGTCGAGGGTACCTGCGTGTCCGGTCTTGGTTTGCTTGCCCAGAGCGTTACCCAGGCCCGTGATGAACTTGTACGAGGTGACTCCGACTGGTTTGTCCACGATCGCGAATCCAGAAATCCGCCCATCGTCATCGACTGTCACGAAAACAAGCCCTTGATCTTCTCATCCATTTCGAAGCCCTCTCTGATGCCCGTGTCGGGCAGGAAGACGAGCCTTGGGGTCAATCGTATTCGCAGACGCTTTCCTACGCCCGACTGGATGAAACCAGCGGCGTGGTTGAGGCCAGCGACGCCCTCGTCGAGGGCGCCGCCTTCCCTGAAGGTGGAAACATACAGCTTCGCATGCGATCCATCGCGCGCTACCTCGGCCCTGGTGATGGACAGGAAGCTGTCCACCCTTGGATCCTTGACATCCCCGCGCTGGATCAATGCGGATACCTCTACCCGCAACTGCCCTTCTACGCGCTTACGCCTTATTTCGTCCATTGTCCGTATCGCTCAGTTTTCTTGAAATCGAAATGTATTCGAATATCTCGAGGACGTCGCCCACCTTGACATCGGTCCAGTCCGTAAGGCCGATACCGCATTCGTAGCCGGCGGCGACTTCCCTGGCGTCGTCCTTGAAGCGCCTGAGCGAAGATATCTTGCCCGAATGGAGTTCGACCCCATCGCGGATGACCCTGACGCTGCCGCTTCGCTTGACGGTGCCCGAGAGCACATAACAACCGGCGATGGCGCCGATTTTTGGCACCTTGAATACTTCGCGTACCTCCGCCTCGGCGATATCCTCTTCCTTGACCTCGGGAGCCAGCATGCCCTCCATCGCGAGCTTTATTTCCTCGACCGCCTTGTAGATCACGTTGTACTTGCGGATCTCCACTTTTTCCTGGTCGGCGAGGGTCTTTGCCTTGGGCGTAGGCCGCACATTGAAGCCGATTATTATTGCGTCGGAGGCGCTCGCCAGGTCTATGTCGCTCTCGTTGATCGCTCCGGCCGCGGACCTGATTACGACGAGGCGTATCTCCTTCGTGGACAGTTTCTCGAGCGAGGCCTTGAGCGCCTCGACCGAGCCGTGGACGTCGCCCTTGATGAGGACCTTGAGTTCCTGGACGGCGCCGTCGTTGATAGTATCGTACAGGTTGTCGAGCGTGACCTTCTTGATGGTCTTGGCTTCCTCGAATCTCTTGAGTTCCTGCCGCTTGGACGAGAAGGACCGCGCTATCTTCTCGTCATCGACGGCCTCGAACGGGTCGCCGGCGTTCGGCATTCCCTCGAAACCGATAACCTCGACTGGCGTGGATGGCGTGGCTTCCTCGAGCTTGACGCCTTTGTCGTTGAACATCGCCCGGACCTTGCCCGGATATATGCCCGCGACAAAACTGTCTCCAACCTTGAGCGTGCCCCTCTCGATTATTATAGTCGATACGATACCGCGGCCCTGGTCGATCCTCGACTCAATGACTTTGCCTTCCGCACGGCAATCATAGTTCGAATTGAGCTCGAGCACCTCCGCTGTCAGGAGTATGCCGTCGAGAAGTTCCTCTATACCCAACTTCTGCAGGGCAGAAATCTCGCAGAACATCGTCTGTCCGCCCCAATCCTCGGGTATCAGCTGGAGTTCGGACAATTGGGTCTTCACGCGGTCTGGATTGGCCTCGGGAAGGTCCACCTTGTTTATCGCGACGATGATCGGGACCTTGGCGGCCTTCGCATGGTCGATCGCCTCGAGGGTCTGGGGCATGACGCCGTCATCGGCGGCGACGACGAGGATTATGATATCGGTGATAAGCGCGCCTCGGGCGCGCATCTTGGTGAATGCCTCGTGGCCCGGGGTGTCGAGGAACGTGATCTTGCCCTTCGGCGTCTCGACCTGGTACGCGCCGATATGCTGGGTAATGCCGCCGAACTCGGTGGCGATCACGTTGGTCTTGCGTATCGCATCGAGCAGCTTGGTCTTTCCGTGGTCGACGTGTCCCATTATCGTAACGATCGGAGGCCTGTGCGCCATATCCTCGGGCTTGTCCAACTGCTTTTCTATCAGGGTTTCATCGTACAATGAAACGATTTTCACTTCGCAGCCGTACTCGTTGGCGAGGATGCTCGCCGTGTCGGAATCGATCTGCTGGTTTATTGTCGCCATGAAACCGAGGCTCATAAGCTTGCCTATGAGTTCGCTTGGCTTGAGGTTCATTTTCTTGGCGAGCTCGGCTACCGAAATCGTCTCCATTATGTCGATGGACTTCGGGATCGGATTAGCCTTGGGCGAATCGGCCTTCTTGCGCTGGAGATGTAGCTTCTGTTCGAGGCTTTCTTCCTTGCGCTGGTAAGCGGGCTTCTTGGCCTTTATGAAACGCTTTGAGCTGGTCTTTTTTTCCGCGCTCGTGGGAGCCGAACTTGAGCCGCCGGGACCGCCTGGCCTGCCCGGTCCGCCGCTCGGCCTGCCGGGACCGCCGGGTCTCGGACCGTAACCCGGGCGCGTGCCCTGATACCCACCGGGCCTCGGGCCATACCCACCGCTTGATGGCCCCCCGGGACCCGCGGGACGCTGCCCTTGATACCCGCTACCGCCTGCGGGCCGCTGCCCCTGGTACCCACCGCCGCCTTGGTATCCACCGGGACGCGGTCCCTGAGGATTGCTACCCTGGTATCCGCCAGGCCGCTGTCCCTGGTAACCTCCGGAGTTCTGTCCCTGGTAACCGCCCGGGTTCTGCCCCTGGTAACCTCCGGAGTTCTGCCCCTGGTAACCGCCTGGGTTCTGCCCCTGGTAACCGCCTGGGTTCTGC
>CAZKJA010000367.1:0-3880 GCA_964552925.1 uncultured Treponemataceae bacterium | reverse complement strand
AGTTACCTGCGATGGAGCCAGGCGGTGGCGGACGTAGTCCTTCTGGAAAAGAAGGCGGCGAGTCGCGAGGAGTATCTCGGGTTCGTGGCGACGGAGCCAGGCGAGCTGCGGCCAGGTCCACATCGGACTTGTCCTGTTCAGCGTCCTCTTTTCGATGCGGCCGCCCCAGCGATCGTTGATTTCGACTGCCTCGGCCGCAGACCGATTGTCGAAGAGAAGGATGCTTGGTCGGAGCGGAAGACCGGCGCGATCCAGGAGGGCGGCATTATGAGTAACGCCGATAATGCCTACGCCTGCCAGACGGCCGGGATTGATTCCTGATTCGGAGATCGCAGCCCTGCTCGTTGCCGCAAATGCGCGATACCAATCTTCAGGATTCTGTTCCGCCCAACCCGGTCGGGGGTACAGCGTCGGATACTCCATCTGGGCGGAGCCGAGCGTTCGACCTTCGCTGTCCATGACGATCGTTTTGCAACTGCTGGAACCCAAATCAGCGGCCAGGAGATAATCCATCGCTTACCCTCCAATTTCAGTATACGTGAGTAGTGTGTTACGTCAATGAAATAATATGAAATATAACTTGACGAAATGAATTAATATGATACAATCCGCAATGTGTGAAGTCACTATATAGGGGGGGACGATGAAAAGATTCACTTTAGTCATGGCGATTCTGTGTGTATCGATCGTTGCTTGGGCCCAGGCACCAGCTAAAACGATCGTCCTGAAGGCTGCCCACATCCAGGCGCCTGAAACGGATTTCCACAAGGCTAACATCATGTTCGCCGAAAAGGTTAAGGAGTATACCAAGGGGGCCGTGGAGATAGTGGTATATCCGGCACAGCAGCTTGGCGACGAACGGACGATTATGGAAGGAATCTTCATGGGCTCCGTGGACATCGCGATGAACGGCCCCGGTTTCAGTGTCGGAGGTGTACCCGAGATCTCCGTCGCGGAACTTCCTTTTCTCTATAAAAGCTACGCGCATGCCAATAAAGCCATCCCACAGGTACTCATCCCGTATATGAATTCCAAGACCATGCCCAAAGGCGTGATGCTCTTCGATGGAGCGTATGCGTACACCGCCTATCGCGGAACGCTTTCGAAAACCAGACGGATACAGAAATTTGAAGATCTTAAAGGTTTGAAGATACGCGTGCCCCAGAATCCTGTTTATGTCAACACCTTTCAGGCCGCGGGGGCGAATACCGCCGTAATCAACTTCGGCGAACTCTATACCGCACTGCAAACCGGCGTCGTTGATGCCTGCGAATTGCCACCCGAAATTCTCGTCGGCGCAAAACTTCAGGAGGTCGCGAAGAACTTCAGCCTAACGCAGCATATCATGGCGCCGCTCTTCCTCGGAATCAACATGAAATCCTGGGAAAAAGTGGCGAGGTATCAGAACGAGATAAAAAAAGCCGCCGTCGAATCCATGGGCTGGTTGCGTGGCACAGTGGAAGTGAATGACAGGAAATTCCTTCAAATCATGAAGGACAGCGGGGTCACGGTTTATGACCTCGGCGACGGTGAACGGCAGAAATTCCGCGAGGCGGCTCAGAGAGCCTATTGGCAGGATTTCTTCGCAAGATTTCCCGAGACCAAGGCGATCGCGGACAAGGTTCTCGCCATCCAATAGCCGGAATATCCGTTGAAAACAGGGCGAAGGCCGTTCGGTCTCCGTCCTGTCTAGCCGAAGGAACCAATCATGAATTCAGGAATATTCAGGCACCCTATTTCTATCGTATCCAAGGTTCTGGAAATCGTAACGATTGCGATTTATATCCTTATTTTGTCCCTTGGTGCCATTCAGGTGTTTTTAAGGTATGTCGTCGGTTCGTCGCTCTTCTGGGCTGAAGAAGTCATCACCTATTGTTTTGTTTATCTCGTCTTTTTGGGCGCTTCATTGGCGACCAGAACGAACCAACATCCCTACGTCGATGTCCTCGTAGTATCGCTTGGCCGTAGGTTTGTTCCGCTTTTCAACGTTTTACGGGATGCGTCCCTCTTGATCTATGCGGCGATACTCGTAGTTCAGGGCTTTATTTTGGTGCTACTTACACCGTCGTTGACGCCGGCGCTCCAGTTTCCCTACAGGTTCATCTATCTAGCCATGCCGATAGGTTCGTTCTTCATGGGCATGTATTCGCTCGTCAGGCTGATTCGGAATTTTTTAGGACTGGCGGAAACGTCGCCGGAAGGAAACGTGTGATGCTGCTCATCGCAAGCTGTTCGCTCTTCGCGATGCTCATTCTCGGCGTGCCGGTCGCGGCGGCCATGGGTTTGGCCAGCCTGCTCGCCATTATCGTGGCGGGCGATCAGCCACTTTTCCATGTGATCAAGTATGTGGTGATCAGCCTCGATTCCTTTCCTCTTCTCGCGGCTCCGTTCTTTATCCTTGCCGGGGAATTCATGAGCAAGGGCGGAATCTCCAAACGAATCGTTCGATTTTCTGATGCCTTGCTCGGTTTCGTCCGAGGCGGTCTGGGCATGGTCGACGTAACGGCAAGTATGATATTCGCCGGCATTTCCGGTTCAGCCACCGCGGATACGAGTGCCATCGGTTCCATCATGATCCCGCAGCTTATCGAGAACAAATACCCGCGCGGGTTTGCCGCCGCGCTCAATGCATGCGCGGGCTCCATCGGAATGATCATCCCCCCGAGCATGATGATGATCATCTACGGATCCATCGCAAACGAGTCCATCGGGAGGCTGTTTCTGGGAGGAATGATCCCCGGAATCCTCATCGGTCTCGGCTTCATGCTGGTTGTTTTCGTCTTCGCGACCCGCTGGGGATGGAAGGGGAGCGGGCGTTTCGAGCTCCGCGAAATCTGGGTCGCCTTCAAGGATGCTACCTGGGCTCTCATCATGCCTGCCATCATCCTCGGCGGCATTCTCTTCGGAATATTCACCGCGACGGAAGCGGGCATAGTGGCCGCGGTTTATGGACTTTTCGTCGGTCTTTTCATCTACAAGGAATTGAATTGGGAAAATATCCGCGCAGCCTTCATCTCATCCGCCATAGTAACCGGCTTCGTCATGTTCATGATCGCATCCGCCAGCCTCATCGGCTACATCTTCACGATCGAGCACGTCGCGGAAAAGTTGGTAGGTTATTTAATGGTACTGTCCAATGACAGGAATGTCATCCTCCTCGTGATCCTTGGTGCCATACTCCTAATCGGCACGGCTATCGAGATGTTGCCGATGCTCGTCCTCATGGTTCCCGTGTTGGTACCCGTGGCGCGGCAGTTCGGCTTCGACCCTATCCACTTCGGCGTTCTGATCTGCATCGCGAACGTAATGGGCGGCGTTTCGCCCCCTGTGGGTGGTCTCATCTTCATTACTATGGGGATCGCCAAGGCGAGCATGACCGAGCTGAACAAGTATATCTGGTATTTTATCGGCGTCATGGTGATCGTGATGGTCCTCTGCGTGTTCTTCCCCGGGCTTGTGACCATTTTGCCGAATCTCGTATTCGCCAAGTGATCGCCTATATGTCTGATCATAATTGCTTGATGGAGTGAATCTATGCATCGTCTACAATCGAAGTATATCGAGAACGAGCTCGTCGATATTGTCGGAAAGGAATATGTCCTCACCGATCCCTCTGAGCTCATTTTCTATTCCTTGGATGTGATGTGGGTGCCTCGGATGTATATCGACCGGGGGTTGGTTCCCCCCTTGCCGGACATTGTCGTGCAACCGGGTTCCAGCGATGAAGTCGCGCGGGTCGTCCGGCTCGCCAACCAGTACAGGCTGCCGCTGATTGCCTGGGGTGGAGGGTCGGGATCTCAGGGCGGCGTCCTTCCCGTCTACGGGGGCATCACGGTCGACCTTAAGCGGCTCAATAGGATAATCGCCATCGACAAGGAAT
>CAZKJA010000366.1:0-3886 GCA_964552925.1 uncultured Treponemataceae bacterium | reverse complement strand
ATATATACGAAAGTTGGTAGTCTGTCAAAGGGAAATTGTTATGGAAAGATGCGGAAAGGGCATCGCAGCCGTCATGCCAACCTTACAGTGACGGAAGCCTATATACCGCACCGATATTGAATTGGTACAGAAACTTGGTATTGCCGATCACAGGACTATAGATCTGTAAATCGTTGGCATTCCCGGCAGGCGCACTCGTCGCGGTCCTCAATTCCAGGGCATCCAGGGCGACGCCTCCCGTCATGGAACCGAACACATGGAAATCGCCGATCTGTCTGGCACACGCAATCGTCAGCAAAAATCTCTTCTCGAGCACCGCGTCATTCAACCATTCGGTACCGGTCGAGGGTACATTGATGGAATCGTGCCCAGGATTGGCCGGGCTGTTCGAACCGGCGAGCCTGAATTCAAGAGCTGAGCCCAACTCGAGCCCGCGGAATTCATGCCGCCAGTCAAGCTGAACGGCCAGGTTGTTTTCGCCGTACTTGTAGCCTATCATATTATCATCGATGGATATCGCCCTGGTCACAAGCCCGCCATTTTGCCAATAGCTCGTATAACGAGTCTCGGGATAGTAGCTGTAACCGTAGGGTTGACTGGCGTACGACGGCTCGAACGTGTATTTCGTGGCCATCGCGACAAAAACGCCGAAATTCCCTTGTGTGGTCTCGAGCGTTCCGCCAAGGCTCGTCGCGATTTGCCACGGATTGTTTGGTCCACCCATGAAAGACGGAAGGCTGAAATCATCGAGCAGGACTTGCGCGTACGCATAGAAGGCTCCAGGGCGGTTCCAGTCCCAGAACGCTCCCATTATGCAATTGTCGTCATAATCGGTGGCCCATGGCACACCGCCCGTACCCCTCATATACTGGGTCAAATACATTGGAAGCGGGCTGATAAAATACTCGAAGTCGAACCACCGAAACGCATACGCGACAGCGTCCTGGAAGCCAAAGCGCATTTCACCGTTGCTGTACCCGATCACCTTTATATTGGCGCCGCGGTCTGGAAATCCCGTCGCATAGACATCGCTGGTCACGGCGGAATCAATATTGAGTCCCAGCCATCTGGATTCGTACAAGAATGGCCCATCGGTCCAACGAAAAGCCATGGTAGTCGCAAGACCGCCGCCGGAATTCTCGAAAAGCGAGTATGGGCTGTCAACAACGTCGTAATGCGAAAATCTGCCAAGCTCGGCATACAGGTTCCCGGCATGGACCCTGATTCCACTGTCCTTCATGTACATGTAGATATTGCCAAGGCTCCCCCCGCCCAGATCTACGAGGACAGCGCCGTACTTGCCATCCATGCCTCCGGCGAGCGTGGCGACGAGGTCCAGATAGGTCGAAGTATACGACAACTCGATAAACCCGCCCGGAGCGAAGCCCCTGTTCGTAATCTCCTCTCCCAGCGTTCCGGCGACATACCCAGCATCCGCCCCGACGGCAACCTGGAGGCTCCCGTCCAGTTCCGCGGGTTCATCTGCCGGCAAGACCGCAACAGCCAAGCCGGCGAGCACGATTACGGCTATCCACTTCATGGCGCCGCCCAGGGAGTATTCCCGGCTACCGCGGGGGTGCCCGTCCGGAGATGGTATGACGCCAGGAAGGTAATCTCGAAGCTCCACGCCGGCGAGGACCCGTCTTCACTCCTGTACAGGATGGCTGGCGTCACGGTTGCCTGCCAGGAGCCGATAGCATAATCAAGCGGGATGGACAGCTCGCCGAAATACACGATTGATCCGCTTTCGGCGCTCCTGTCGAGCGGGGTCGATATGAGGTTGGCTTCCTCGTTCTTCGAAAGCAGCAGCAAATCCAGACCGGCCCTGAAGCCGGTCCGCAAGAATTCATAACGGTATTTCGCCTTGAACCAGACAGCGCCCGGTCCGTAGGGGCTTGTGAGGGGCAGCAGCATGGCGCCGGTATCGGTGAGGAAGCGATACTGCATGCGCAGGAAGGGATTCACATCGTTCGGGTGGATGCCTGAACCGTCGTAATTGCCCCACAGATAGCTCGTATACCCCACTTCGCCGCTGGCGAACATGGCTCCGGATCCGTTCGAACCCCGATATTCCGCTCCGAGCACGTAGGCGTCAATAGTCGGGCTGGACGTATCACTGATGCCGAAGAAGTCCGCGTTTATGTCATCGAAGCCAGCCTGAGCTGCGAGCTTGAGCCCGTCCAGGGGCTGCCAGGAAGCGTCGAATATCAACGAATTGTTAGTGCCGAGTATGGACGTCTGGTGCCTCGAAATAACCGGGAAGAAATCGGTGAGGTAGAAGCGATTGTTGCGCCTCGCCATCATAGCATGGTCGGAGACGGCCAGGATGAGGTCGCCTATCTTCCACGAGAAGCGGTTGAGCCCCTCGACTATTGTCGTAGGATTCTCGCCATCTTCCCAACCATAATACTCTACGCTTCCGTCATTGGGCGTGACATCGATGCCGTCCCAACTCTTGATTGCCTGGATGGTGACGAGCATGTAGTCGATCGCGAAGTCGCCCATCACGGCCCTGGCGCGCAGGTTGTCAAGATAGGGCAGCCGGTAGGAGGGAAGGAGGCTTCCGTAGAGAATGCCGCCATAATCAACCTTGTCCCGTCCAAAGGCGAAAGAGAGTGAAGGGCTGCGCCAGTAGGCGACTCCCCTTGTGATGAAAGAATTCTCCACCTTGAGCGGATCTCCGGAGGCTCCGACCGTCGGCAGGTTGTCCGTCTCGTACCATGTACCATCCCATTGCGGGCGGAAGGTCGTCTCGATAGCTACAGCCAAGCCCTCTTGCCGGCCATACCCCAAGGCCATCCGCGCAAAAGGCGCACGGTCAAAGACATTGCGCATCAAGTCGATGCCGCTTTTTACTACGCTTTCTTCCACGAGGAACTCGCCGAAAGGGGCCAGTCGGTATTCATACGCCACATCGAGATTGAAGCCGAAAGGTATTTCCCCGTCGAATTCTGTACTAGCAGGTGCGGATGTATCATCGGCAAAAAGAACCCCGGCGGCCGCGACAACGCAAAGGCCGAGTGTTATAAGGCGTTTTACCATGCGCTTCCTCCACTATAAAAGCTGCCGCGTCATTTCTTGGCGCGTACCGCTTCCTTGAGCTTCCCCATGGCAACGGGGTCGAGCCTGATCCTGTCCCAAGCGTTCGAAATGAAAGCTGAAAACAAACCGAGGAAGAGCGAGGCGGTAAACGACAAGACAAGTCGCTTTAAAATAGAGGCCGGCGTCATTGATTCTTCGGTGATTATTTCTTCATCTATGACCCGCAAGGTATGTTCATAATCGAGTGGTATGGATCTATACAAGCGAGCTTCATGCAGCAGATCGCCGATGACCAGCTGATTCAAACGGTTTGCTGTCGTTTGAGACAAGGCGCCGGCTGGTTTTTCGTTTGCGGCCAATGCTTTCAACGCCATCGATTCGGCCGCTTTGTAGCCCGCAACCATCTCGGCATACATGTTTAAGGCGATATCCATCGGTATTTTTCTGTTGATCGCGATCTGGGAGAACGCCTCCGCTACCATGCGCTTGCTCGTCGCGCTGGCGCATGCAATCAATTCGGATTCATTCCTGCCGACCGGGCTTTCAGTATAATCACCTACGAATAAATTGGAAGCTTCAGTTGAAAGGTATTCGGCAACTGCGTTATATCGGCCAGGCACGGGAATGACAAGCACCTCTTCCAATGCCGAATAGGCCGCGTGCACGAACTCGAGGGTATCTGGCCTGTTGGAACCTCGTGCTTTAATCCTTAAGACACGGGATCCATTGTCATATTCTACTGTCAAGGAATCAAAACCAGCTCCAGCCCTATCGTCAGCGACCGACCTGCCGAAAGCCTCCTCGAAGGCCTTGGTCTTGATCATGGCCTTGGCAGTCTGGCCGA
>CAZKJA010000365.1:0-3890 GCA_964552925.1 uncultured Treponemataceae bacterium | reverse complement strand
CCTTCCGGTCGACTCCGAAGCGATCCTGCGGGCTTTCAAAGCCTCGTTCGGGCATCGTCAGTTTCCGCTCATAGTTGTAGCTCATCCCCTGCAGGTGGCATGCGCCCCGGTTGGAGGTCGCGTACGAGAGCGCCATGCTGTTGTGCGCCCTCGGATCGTGCGCCGGCAACTCGAGGCCCTTTACATGGATAGCGTACTCAGCGCTGCCGAAGGCGCCCGATGCCCTGGCCACCCCTTCTCCGAGTATCCACCCAATGCCTTCGCGGTTGCCTATCATGTCGATAAGGCGGACCATCGCCTGCCCGTCACCCCAGACGGGTTCCAGACCCATTAGTTCCACCCCGCCGACCTCGCCCTTCTCGTACGCCTCCATGAGGAAGGCTATCGCGCCGCCGGCTGAGATCGTGTCGATGCCCAGACGGTTGGCTTTCTCGTTCCCGAGTATCACGGCGTCCAGGTCGTCCACCATGCAGTTTGTTCCGAGCAACGAGAGCGTCTCGTACTCGGGGCCGCTCCCCAGCTTGCCGTCCGACAGCTCGACAACCCGGCCGCAGCCTATGGGGCACATCGTGCAGAAGAACCTCTTCTTGAGCCGGCCTGTCTCCGCCATACGCTGGCCCGTCATCGACTGCACGTCGATATCCGCGGCGCCAAGCAGCCAGTTCTTCACCGGCACGTCCCCTACGTCGTACAGCGGCCCCAGGACGCCCGGGGTGCCGAACTTCGCCAGGGCCTCCATATTGACCGGAAGGGCCCGCGCGACCAAGCGAGTCGACGCGTTCAGCGCCGACACGTCGTATACCCGGCGGGGAGACTTCGAAGCGGGCGCCGCGACGACGGCCTTGAGCCGCTTCGATCCCATTACCGCGCCGAGCCCGCAGCGCCCCGCCATCCTCGCGTCGCGGCCGTCGTGCGCTATGCTCGCGATGCGCACGAGGCGCTCGCCCGCGACACCGATGCAAGCGGTTTCCGAACCGCGGTACGCGCCCGCGTAGTGCTCGCTGGTCGCGAAAGTGTCCTGTCCCCACAGAGCCTGGGCATCCTCGAAGCGGACTCCCGATTCGGTGACCACCAGCGTCGTCGGCTTCGCAGCGGCGCCGGCGACGACAATGAAGTCGAAACCCGTATTCCGAAGCGCGCTGCCCCAAGCCCCGCCGACGTCCGATTCGGCGAACAGCCCCGTGAGCGGGGACAAAGCCGCCACCTCGTGGCGCCCGGAGGTCGGAGCCATCGTTCCGCAGAGCGGCCCCACCGCGAACACCAGCGGGTTTCCGGGGTCGAAGGCGTCGATACACGCCGGCACCGTCCTGGTGAACAGCCAGGCGGCCACGCCGCTGCCGCCTATGTAGCTCCTGAGGACAGATTCGTCGAGCATCTCGATCCTCTGGCTGTTGTTTGTCAGGTCGACGAAGAGCGCCTTGCCGTACGCGATGTCCATGTCAGCCTCCAAGCGTGAATTTGTCACGTTCCCTCTTCTGGGAATACGTGAACCAGGTTATTGTCGCCATGACCGTCAGGGTGCCGGCCGCCTGCCAGATACTCTCGATACCCTCGCCCAGGATTATCCACGAGAGCCCAATAGTGCTCAGCAGCCTGGAAGCCTGAAGCGTGGCGTACGCGGGCGCGCCAAGGCGCCGGAGCGCGTTGTTCTGCACGATCGTTCCGAACAACAACACGCCGAACGCGAAGCCCAGAAACGCTATGAACCCCGAGGCGGGCAGGACAAGCCACGGCCTCCAGCTCTCGCCGGTGATAAGGCTGCCAACGCCCATGCAAAGCCCGAACCCGGCGAACTGGATGAAGGCGAGCGTCTCCGCGTTCGTCCCCCTGCGGCCGATGTCCTTGATCGAAAGCATGTAGAACGCGAGCAGGACGCTGCTGACCAAGGCTATACCGATACCGAGCATGTGCTCGCCCGGGGTATTGCCAGTCAAGGCGCCAGAGGGAGTCCCGCGGCCAGCCCCGAGTATCATGGCTGTCGAACCGACAAGCGAAAGCGACAAAGCGGCCAGGGTATGCCGCGGCAATGCCTCCCGGTACAGCTTCTTGCTCATGAACGCGACGATGAATGGCGTAAGCAGCGATATGAGCTGGACTGTCGTCGCGTAGGTGAACCTCGCCGCGTACACATTCGTCATCCCCCTGGCGACGAATATCAGCGAAAACGCGAGAAGGTCTTTTTTCGAAACCGTAGATAGATGGATCTTCCTGTACAGGAACACGAGCACGACAATTGTCGCCAGCGTATTAGTCATCGCCGCCAGGCTCATCGTCCCTATATTATGGACATTCTGGAGATATCGAGCGAGGACAGGGTAGCCCCCCCAGGCGCCCTGGGAGAGTATACCCATGAATATCCACGCGGTGATGTTGGTTTCGCCCTTGTTCCCCGACGCGTCAATTCCATGACGCGGGACAGGCGTGCTGTTCATTTGTGCATCCACATGTACATTTATCTCATCGGTTCAGCCAAGTGTCAAGAAAATTTAAAACAGTCCAGGGTTCTGCCCGCTCTGGCATTGAACGATTTATTTGCATCGGTTCTTCAGGCTGCTCGGCGTATCGCGCGCGCTCGGCTGGATTGGCCAGGTTGACAACATACGCATCCCCCACGGACGCATAAAATGCTACATGTATTGTCTTATACAATTTCACTCAAGAAAATGATAGTTCATCTTTCATTTTCTCGACATTTCGGAATATGCTTCTTGGCTGGGAGAGAGGCAGGAACATTCATTCGGATAAACACCGGCACCGAATCGCGATAATTCTCCCGATTTCCAATAAAATACAGTACGAACTCAAAACGTCAATTTCTATCAGCCAACGCCAGGGAGAGCCGTACATGATGTTTCACGTGATTCTTGAACCGGATGAAGACGGGTGGGTAGTCGCCGCATGCCCGGCGTTGCCCGGTTGCATTTCGCAAGGAAAAGACGAGAAGGAAGCGCTCGACAATAACCGCGAAGCCATTCAGGCTTGGCTCTGGGCAGAGGATCCAAAGCATAAGGATCTTGCTACCGGAACGCTTCGGAAACTAATTCGCTTTGCCGACGTGACCGTCGATGATTTCATCACGAAACTCCAAGCTGCTCATTCGCCGCGCGCACCCTTCTCCTCCGGCATCACACTTTCACCATCCCCCTGAAGCCCCTTACCCCATAGTACGATTCGGCTCCGTTGTGGTAGACAAAGACCTTCCCATAGCGGCGGTCGCAGAACAGCGCCCCGCCCTGCTCCCTCACGCCATCCGGGGTCTTCACCCAGCTTGAGGTTTTTACGTCGAACTCACCGAGTTCCTGCAATACTCTGTACTGTGCCTCGGTAAGCATTTCGATGCCCATCGAAGCCGCCATGCCGACCGCGCTGCCGGCCGGTTTGTTTTCCTTGCGGGCATTCAAGGCCTCTTGATCGTAACAGAGGCTCCGCCTGCCGGCGGGTGTCTCGGGTGAGCAGTCGTAGAACGCGATCCCGCCATCCGCCTTGTCCCGGCTTGTCACATCGGGCTGGCCGCCGGTCCTTTCCATTTCCTCGAGCGCCTTCAGCTTCTCGGGATTGTCCCGCAGCCGTGCCTCGACCGCGTTCCAGTCAAGTCCAGGGTGGCGGGGCATATTCGATTCGAAGCGGGTCTTCAGGGTTTGCAGCAATTGGTCGTAGCTTTCCTTCGACATGTCGGAGCTCCTTTCATCGATTTTGGTCGGGTTCGAGAACGATGTATTAATACGACTAATATCGTAATATTTAAGGGGAGGGGCAATCGGGGAGATACGAAAAAGCTATCAGATACAGAATGCGTTGCAACATTAAAACAGTCTTCAAGCAGAACTGCGAATCGAGTTCCTCGAACCATGTTGCCGCATCAGCGGGCGTACATGGGCAGGTACGACTGG
>CAZKJA010000364.1:0-3927 GCA_964552925.1 uncultured Treponemataceae bacterium | reverse complement strand
GACTACATCGTAGAAGTCACCGCCGGCTTCGTGCAAGGAGCGGTAGTAGACAGCGAAGCGCGCTTCCGGCAGGTCCGACGGCTTGACGAGCAAAGAACGCTGCGCGGCTGAAATCTGCTGCAGGCTCTCGGCCCTGGATGCTATCAGTTCTTCCAGTATATTCGCCAGCCTCACATGGACGCGGACCCTCGCCTTTACCTCGGACTCGTTAGCGGACTTTATTATGTAATCGACGGCGCCGTAATCGAAGGCCTTGAGCTTGGATTCCTGGTCGCCGATGCTTGTCAGCATTATGACAGCGCTGCGCCTGGTCGCCGGATCGGCCTTGAGCCGGCGGAGCGTCTCGAAGCCGTCGATGCCGGGCATCACCACGTCCAGCAGGATCAGCACGGGCCGCTCGAGCGCTGCCATGGAGAGTCCGGTCTCGCCGTCCTTGGCCTGGATGATCCGGTAGCCGTCTTCCTCGAGGATGCTGGTAAGGAACAACCTGTTGGACGACGAGTCATCGACGATAAGCACTGTATACGAAGCGTCGTTCATTGCTGCGCCCTCCGCTTCCAGTATACGCTAAAATTGGCGGGGGCGGGCAAAAACCTATCCGGTTACAAGCCGAAGCGTTGTTGTATGCTTTTGCGCCAGTCGAACTTGGCGCCTTCTTTTTCCCACTGGATCCGGCGCTTGATGACGAATGAAGTCAGGCTCTTGTCCTTGTACTCGATGACGGCGAAGGCTCCGCGGCCTATATACGCGACTCGTTCGTTCGGGTCAAGGTTCTCGCCGGTTCCCGCTTGCGTCAAGGCGCAATCGAAATGGACAGGAACGCCTTCCTCCCGGCCCGCAAGGGCGCTCGACAGGTCGAAAATCGGCTTGCCGCACAAGGAGCAAACCGGCGCCGGCTGGTCGCTGGCGGCCGCGCGGAGTTCCGGGGCGTCAGGTTGTCGGGTCTTGTCGTCGAGCTGTTCGCCTTCTTTGGCGCCTTCCTTGCCGCCGGGCTTGCCACGACCGCGCCGTCCGAAACGACGCCTAGAATCCCTGTTTCCATCTGCCATGGCTTACTCCGAGGCCGTCCATGATTTCCTCGCTCAGCACGCTGGCTATGCGAAGGATGGCTCCGGCCATATACCGCTCATCATGCACCATGGCCTTGAGTTCTTCAAGCCTGTCTTCTTCGTGCTTGTACCGTGCTTCGCTCTTCATGTGCGCTCCGCGAACGCGTTCTCGTAATAATCCGCCATGGCTCCCGACCGTACGGAGGCCACGTCGTATCTGACGGTCGCGCTACTAAATTCTCGATGCATGGAGAGGAAGAGTTTAGACGTTTCGACGATCCGCGTGCGTTTTCTTGGGCCGATCGAGACCGACAGGCTCTCGGTGCCGAAGCCATCGATCGCCTTGACCTCGACGAACGCCAAGGTCCCAGCGCGGTAGGCTACGATGTCTATCTCCCCGCGTCCCCGCCGCCAGTTGCGCTCGAGGACAGACCACCCGTCACTCATCATCGACAGGGCTACCACCGACTCCGCGAGCCTGCCTTTGGCGCTTCGAAGCCTGGCTCCGATCCTACCTGCCTGTGGCACTTCCGTCGCCGTTCAGGCCGTCGCCGCGAGCTCGCGGGGGTCGAGGGCCCGCGCGATGAACAGCGATTTCTCGGTGAGAAGGTCCAGGGTATCGCCCGTGTCGTCCTTGAAATGCTTGCCGAATTCGTCGACTATCACCTTGATTTTTGGCCGCAAAGGCGCGTCCGCGTGCGTGTCTATCACCCTCGCTATTGCCGCGTTGTTGAGCACGACGATCGACCCGATGGGGTATATTCCCATGCTCCGCACGAAGGCTTTGAGCACGTCGGGGTCGAAGCGCCTGGAGTTGTCCGACAGGAGGTTCTTGATGGCCGCGTAGCCTATCATCGAGTTGCGGTACGGTTTCTGGCTGACCATCGCCTCGAACGCGTCCGCGACCGACACGATGCGCGACAGGAGGTCCGTGTCCTGCCCCGCCGTCTTGCGCGGATAGCCCTCGCCGTCCCATCGCTCGTGGTGCTGTAGCCCCACGAGGCCGACATCGTCGGGATACTGGAGTTCCCGCGTGATGATGCGGTACGACATGAGGGGGTGGGCCCTCATCTTTTGCGCCTCTTCCGGGCTGAGCGAACCCTTCTTCTCGACGATTGCGTCGGGTACGCGGAGCATCCCTACGTCGTGCAGCAGGGCTCCCGAAGCCAGATGCACGAGCCGGTGCGGCGGCAACTTCATATTCTGCCCGACGACGACCGATAGTATGGCGCAGTTGACGCCGGCCCTCGCCATGTCGTAGCCGACGACATCCGCCGAAAGGATCGCAGAGACGATGGCGGCTTCCTTCTCGCGGACAAGTTGGACAAGGTCCCCGGAAAGCTTGTCTATCACCTTGGGCTCGACCCGTTCCTCCGCGGCGATCTTGTCCATCAGGCTCTTGAGCCTGTCTATCATATCGGTGTAGGCGCCGTACAGCTTGTGGTCGGAGAACGCCGCCAGGCCGCTCTTCTGGGCGTGTCCCGAGGCGTCCTGCGCGCCCGCTCCGGCGGAGGATATACCCGCTTCCTCGAGGGTTCCATCGCTATAGACGGCAGTTATGCCCCAGCGCTTAAGACCATCGAGATCCTTGGCGCGGATGGGGACGCCAGCGGGTACGAACATGTTGTCGCCGTCGGAGTACGCATCCGCGGTGAAACGGGAGCCCGGTTCGATCTTGTCGACAGAGTACTTCTTCTTCATTTTCGTACATTCCTTATAAAAACGAGGACACGCGCCACAATTTCCCAATACTCGGGAGGCACGAGCTCGCCAACATCCAGAGGTTCCAGGCTCGCATACACATCGCCGTCGCGGACTATTGGCACGCCGGCCGCGGTTGCGATTCTTTCTATCCGCTCGGCCGTCCTGCCCCTGCCCTTGGCGACCACGATGGGAGCGGGCATCCTGGCATCGTACGCCAAGGCGAGCGATTTCTTGTCGGCGAGCTTAGGCACCCCGATCCACCTTAAGGCCCAGACGAAGTTCCGCCAAATCGCCGCTTTCAAGATCATCCGTAATCACCGTGCCAAAAGCGCTGAAAGCCTCCGCGAAAGCTTTCCGCTCGTTCATATCATCGGCATGATAACGCAATACTCTACCACCGGATTCTTCGCGTACGTCCAGGAGCCGTCGCCCATCCCCCGAGCGTATGTCCGCCACGAGGCGCCCCGCCCGAACCGAAGAGGCATCATACCATATTCGCATGATTCCCGCAAAATCAACACCGCGGTATGGCACGTTGAAAGGAACGCACACCCAAGCGTCCCCGTCGGGACCCGGAGCGGCCAGGGAAGCCAAGCCATCATCCAAGCCTGCTTCCACGGCGAGAGCCTTGAGCGCGTCCCCGATCGTACGCAGGGCTCGGGTTTCGCCGCCAGCGTCGGCTCTGCCGCGCGATTCTTCGTCAGTTTCATGTTTGCGGTCCCCGCGGCCGCCGGAACTGCCATTGGAGCCGTGTGGGTCGCGGCCAGAGTCATCGATTGACTCCAAGGCCTTTCCCACGGCATCGCAGTCCGGATCGAGACCGGCGGCCAAGGCCCTCGCCGCGAGCCGCGCGGCGAGGGGATCATCGTAACCAAGCTTCGCGCGCCTACGGATGGACACGGCGGTTTGGTGCGTCAGCGCCAGATGCTCGCCGAGCATCGCCGCGAGGGCGAGGAACGCGGGACGGTCGGCGGGCAGGCCAAGCGACGCGGCGAGTTCGGCGCCTTTTGCGCTGATCGCGGAGCCAGCGGTATTGTTTGCAGGAAACTGGGGAAACTGGGGGACAGAGTTTGAAACGGCTGAAGGTGTTCCAGAGCCGGCGGGAGTATGCGGCGATGCATGTACGGCGCGGCCTTTTAAAATGCGAACGTCGGCGGATGGCCTTGGGCCATCG
>CAZKJA010000363.1:0-3933 GCA_964552925.1 uncultured Treponemataceae bacterium | reverse complement strand
GCCCGTCGGCGGGGCCGAGCTCAGCGGGCTCGAACCCTCCGGCGGCGCGTACGTGCTGCACGCAGGCACCGCGTTCGAGCACGGCCGCATCGTCGCCAGGGGCGGCCGCGTGCTCGGCGTGACCGCCATGGGGACAGAGCTCGGTTCCGCCCTCGCCGCCGTGTACGCGAAAGTTGGAATGATCACGTTCCCCGGCGCCCGATTCAGGCGCGACATTGGCGCCAGGGGGCTGGCGAGGCTCGCCGGCTCGACTAAAAAGTCGGCGTACGCGTCGTCGGGAGTCGACATAGACGCAGGCAATGAAGCCGTGCGCCTGATGTCGAAGGCGGTCAAGGCCACGTATTCCAGCGCGGTGCTCGCCGGCATAGGCTCCTTCGGCGGGCTGTACGATGCATCGGCGCTCAAGGCGATGGCCGAGCCGGTGCTCGTCGCGTCGACCGACGGCGTCGGCACCAAGGTGAAGCTTGCCGCGGCCGCCGGCAGCTACGCGTCGATAGGGATGGACATAGTCAACCACTGCATCGACGACATACTCGTGCAGGGGGCCAGGCCGCTCTTGTTCCTCGATTACATCGCCAGCGCGCGGCTCGAGCCGAAGATGGTAGCCGAGGCTGTCGGGGGGATGGCCGCTGCGTGCAAGGCCTCCGGCTGCGTGCTCATAGGCGGCGAGACCGCGGAGATGCCCGGCGTCTACCAGTCGGGCGAGTTCGACGTGGCCGGTACAATAATCGGGGTCGTCGAGCGCGCGGCCATTTTACCCGCGCCGGGCGTCGGAGCCGGCGACGTTCTCGTCGGATTCCGCTCCGACAGCCCGCACACAAACGGGTACTCGCTCGTGCGGAAGATTCTCGAAGGCGTGCCGCTCGATACCGTGTACCCCGAACTCGGCCGCCCTATCGGGGAGGTCCTGCTTACGCCGCATCGGTCGTACCTGCAACTCCTGGGGACAGTGCTGAGGGACAAACCCGGCTTGATAAAGGCCTTGGCCCATATCACAGGCGGCGGCTTCGTCGAGAACATCCCGCGAATCCTGCCGGCCGGGCTCGAGGCGGTCATCGAGCGCGGTTCCTGGCCCGTGCCGCCGCTGTTCCCGCTGCTCGAGAGGCTGGGCGGGGTGGAAAGCGACGAGATGTACCGCGTGTTCAACATGGGTATCGGGATGGTCGCCGTGGTCGACCGCACGAGGGCCGACGAACTGCTCGCCGTAATCAACGACACCGCAGCCGGCGAGGAGTGCTGGATGATCGGGAAACTCGCGGTTATTCCGCCGGGGCCGGACGGAAAGCCCGCGCCGGCCCGGACGAGGCTCGCGTGAGCGGCGCTGATGGCGCTTCCGGCGATGGAGACATGCGTCTGGTCGTGCTCGCCTCGGGCAACGGTTCCAACCTGCAGGCGATCATCGACGCGAAAACCGCCCCGAATGGCCTGCCCGGTACGGTGGTCGCCGTCTTTTCAGACAAGCCGGACTCCTTCGCGCTCGAGCGGGCGCGGCTGGCGGGCATCGCGGCGATCGCTGTTCCGTGCGCAAGGGGCAAGCCCCGCCCGGCGTACGATGCCGCGCTCGCCCACGCGGCGGCGGAATACCGGCCGGACTTCGTACTGCTCCTGGGCTGGATGCGCATACTGACAAACGCTTTCCTGACGCGCTTTGCCGGCAAGGTCGTCAACCTGCACCCTGCACTGCCGGGGTCCTTCCCGGGCACGCACTCCATCGAGCGGGCGCTCGCCGCGTACCGGGAAGGCGGGGTGACCGGCACCGGCGTAATGACGCACTTCGTCCCCGACGAAGGCGTCGACTCTGGACCCGTCTTAGCCGTCTCCAAGGTGGCGATACTACCAGACGACACCCTCGCCTCGCTGGAGGCACGCGTGCACGAGGCGGAGCACTCTCTGGTGGTCGAGACTGTGCGATCGCTGTATATTCTCCGCAAGCGCAGAGGAAAAAGCAGCGCCGCACGCTGATCGCCGCGCAAGGGGGGGGACATGTCGGACATGGACACAACGAATACCCGGGTCTCCGGGAACAAGCCCGGGAACGCGTCTCCATCGGGGAGTATCCGTCAGAAAATATTCAATGCTGTCGGCTGGATCGCTTTCGTATTGCTCGCGCCCTTGGTGCTGGCGATGTTCGGCCTTCCGCAATTGCAGGAACTCGTTGCGGCCAGGCTCGGCTCGTGGGGTTCGCCCGTGGCGCTCGTCATCTACTTCTATGCCATACTCTTCCTGCGGGTATTCTTCGGTTCCGACCAGCGCTACGCGCCTGTCCTGCTCGGCTACTCGCTCAGCTTCCTGTACTTTTCGAACGCCCTCGACATAGGCTTCATGCGCTGGCTCTACGACCTGGCGCACCGCGTCCCCGCATTGTCGTACGACGCGATGAGCCTCGTAGCCGGAGTCGTCGTCATCTTCCTGGCCAACGCCCTGTCGGGAGCCAGGAAGGCTAATTGGATACTGGACATCATCGTCCTTGGGATCCTGCCGGCCGCCGCGCTCGTAGCGGCGGGATTCTACCTGCCCGGCATCCTCGGACTGGTTCGGTGAAGGACGCGGGCGACCTGGCAAAAGAAGGCATCGAATTCCTCGAGGCAGGCAAGCACGACGAGGCCGCGCGCGCATTCATCGAGGCATTGGGACTTGATCCATCGTCCCCCGACCTGGCCTTCAACCTGGGTCTGGCGAGGTTGCGCGACGGACGCGCGCGTGACGCAAAAACCGCCTTCGAGCGGGCGCTCGCGCTCGGCGGCGAGAATCCAGACCTGATGGCCAACCTCGGGCTGGCCTTGTTCGAACTCGGCAGGGAGGACGAGGCGGAGGCAAGCTACCGGCGGGCGCTGGCTCTCGATCCGACGCACCCCGAGGCGGCCAACAACCTCGGCGTGATCATGTTCGGCCGCGAACGCCATACCGAGGCCCGGGAACTGTTTCGCCGTGCCGTAGCGACCCGAGACGGCTATCTCGACGCATGGTTCAACCTGCGCGATACTTGCGAAGCATTGGGACTCGCCGCCGAATGTGACGCGGCCGCGGACATCGTCAGACGGCTCGGCGGCTGAGACGCCCGCAAGGAGAACATCGATGAAGACTGGCGACACGATCAACGGCGCGTACGTGCTCGGCGAGAGGCTCGGCAAGAGTCCATTTGGGCAGACCTGGGCGGCGATGGCCGGACAGTCATGCAAAACGGCGGCCGCCGGCACCGAACTCGTTCTGAAGGTGATAGCGCTCGCCGAAGCGCCGGACTGGAAGTCGCTCGGCCTCATAGAGAACGAAACCGCTGCGCTCAAGTCGATGTCGCACCCGGCGATACCGCGGTACGTTGACTCCTTCAGGCTCGACGAAGCGGACTTTTCGGGGTTCGTGCTTGTGATGGAGCGAATGCCGGGTTTGAGCCTCGCGGCCGTCGCCGAATCCGGCCGCCGCTTCACCGAGGCCGAGATCGAAGGCATGTTCGCTGAACTGTTGGGGATACTTGCGTACATCCATTCGTTGCGCCCGCCTATAATCCACCGCGACGTCAACCCCAAGAATATAATACTGCGTCCTGACGGCTCGCTTGCGCTCGTCGATTTCTCGGGCGTGCAGGACGCGGTTCTCATCGCCTATCGCGACACCTCGACGATGATAGGTACCGCGGGATACGCGCCGCTCGAGCAGGTATCCGGGAGGGCGACCGTTCGATCCGACCTGTACGCGGCGGCGGCGACGGCGGCGTTCCTTGTCACGCGCAGGCATCCTTCCGACTTGCCGGTCGCCGGCATGCGCATCGACCCGGGCGCCCTCGTCGAACTGTCGCCACGCCTGCGTTTCGTGCTCGACAGCTACCTCGACCCCGACGAATCGAGGCGCACGCTGCCGTCCCTCGCAGCCGCGGCCATCCTGCGGGGCGAGACGGCGGTCCCGACCGCGTCACGGGCACAGGCAGCCGCGCGGACC
>CAZKJA010000362.1:0-3954 GCA_964552925.1 uncultured Treponemataceae bacterium | reverse complement strand
GGCAGACGCGAATCCAGGACGGCCAAGGCCTCGTCGTCGGCTCTCGCGGCGTGCGCCGCCTCGGCATGTTCCGCGCCGGCGCGCCGCGCCGCGTCCACGGCTGCTCTCGCGGCAACAGCGGACTCTGCCCGTTCCAGGCGAGCCGCGAGCGAGGCCGCCTCTCTGGCGCCCGTCTCGAGCGATAGGCGGTACGATCGAGCCGCATCCAATTCGGCAAAGGCCTTTGTCGCGCTTACGGCCGCCTGGACCGACACTTTGGCTTCGTCCAGTGCTTCCAGCGCGGCGGCCTCGTCAATCCGGGCCTGGGCCAGGTTCGAGCGTGCCCGCCCGGCATCCGCGGCCGGGTCGCTCCCCAGGCGCTCCTCCATCGACCGTATGCGCTCGTCAAAGTCGCGGATGCGCGCCTCGGCATCCCTGGCTTTCTCTCTGGCAAGCTCACTGACCGCCCCGTGCAGGTCGACGGGGAACAACTTCTCGAGGATGGCGGTCCTGTCGCTCGTGTTCATCTCGAGGAAGCGCTGAAACTCTCCCTGTGGAAGGAGCACTATCTTGGTGAATTCCTCGGACGACAAGCCGATGATGCTTTCTATTGTCGATTCAACCTCGGTAGCCTTGTCGCTCAAGGCTTTCCAGCCGGTACCTTCCCGTTTCCAGAGCGCCACTTCGGCAGGGCGGTCCGTTGTACCAGTCCCGCGTTTCTTGGCCACGGTACGGCCTGGTTTCCTGGATATGCGCCAGCGTTCTTTCCCCGCCTCGAATTCAAGTTCGACGTACGATTCGTCGTCGGCTCCGGCGTGGTGCGAGACTATGTCCCTGGTGATATGGGCGGAGCCGTACAGCGCGTACGCGATGGCGTCGAAGATCGTGCTCTTGCCCGAGCCGGTCTTCCCGCACACGAGGAATACGTCACCCAGAGAAGCGAAGTCCACGGAAACGGCGCCGGCGTACGGGCCGATGTACGACATGGCCAGTCTACGAAGCCGCATGTTCCGCCTCCCTCGCGAGTTCGACGAACAATTCCAGTTCCGCCGGGCTCGGGTCGACTCCCTTCATCTCGCGGAAAAAAGCTAGGAAGTCCCCGGTGACCGAGGCGTCCGTCCGTCCGCCCTCGCCGCCCGGGGCGCTTGCCGCGTCCCGGTGCCCGAACGCTGCCTGCCTGAGCGACAGTATCCAGGGGAAGCGCTTCCGAAGCGCGTCCATAGGGTTGAGGACTGTCGATGCGTCGTCGAGGACGGCCTCGATGTAATCCGCCTCGTACACGCCCAGAGCCGGGTTGGACAGGACGTCGTCGTAGCCGCCCTCGATGCGTACCATGCGCCGGAGCGGCGGCACGGGCCTGAATTCTGCCGCGCACGAACCCGGCTTGAGCTCGACTGATAGGAACCCGCGTTCGGCGTCGGTCTCGGCGAACGAGTACGCGAGGATGGAACCCGGATAACGCCCTTTCGTCCCGATCGTCTGGGGACGGTGCAGGTGGCCGAGCGCCACGTATTCGAAGGCCTCGAAGGCCGCGCCGTCTACGAGTTCCGCGTTGCCAAGGAATATCCGTTCCGACTCGCTGGGAGCGCCCCCCATGGCAAAGGCATGGCATACGAGCACGTCCGTGGTAGGGACTCCGTCAGCGCCGATCCTTGCCCTGGCTATGCCGATCCGCCGAATCGCCTCCCGGAACAAGTCCGCCTGGGAGCGAAGAAACGGGCTGGTGACTGTTCCGTTGTCCGCGAACAGGTCTCCCTGTCCGTCCCCTTCCGTGATTTTCGACAGGGTCTCGTCGGGGGCCGGGATGCCGAAGGCTCCGGGAGTCAGGAAGGGAACGAGCCAGAATCGCGCTCGCTCGCCGTCCCGTTCGACGATGACGGGGCGGTCGCACGCCTCGGCTTCGGTCGCGATGTGGACGCCCGCGCCGCTCAGCACTGGAGCCATGTACGAGAGCCTGGCGGCCGAATCGTGGTTGCCGGGAATTATGATGACCGACCGCGTGCTTCCAGTCGCCTGGAGTTCGGCTACGAATTGTCCGAACAGCGTGACAGCCTCGACTGGAGGCACCGCCCGGTCGAACACGTCGCCGGCGATGACGACGGCCGCCGGAAGTTCCCGCGCGGCGGCGGCCACCACCGCATCGAGGGCGTGCCGCTGGTCTTCTATCAGATCGCGTTCGTACAGGGTTTTCCCGAGGTGTAAATCGGCCAGATGGAATATTCTCATTATTGTTCGATCGTAGACGTGGTATAGTATACCGTCAAGCGATGATGGGATTATGGGCGGGTGCCCATAATCGTCCGTTTGTTATTGATACGTATATCTTGACAAAATTAGTAAGATGTTTATTATGGATATGTCCAAGGCCGGAGCCCTCGTGCCCCTGAATGCCGCGGATTCCGGGTGTCCGGATCGATCCTCCGCACGCGGAGGATCACCCCCTTTATCGGGGCTTTAGGAGGCTTTCCATGAGGAAGTCAACCATCATTCTCGCAATGCTTTTTGTCGCGGTCGCCGGTACGGCGTTTGCGCAATCCGCGCCCGAGCTCAAAATCGATTACCAGTACAATCTGAGCGGATCGGATGCGGCCAACTATTTCCTGTTCTCGGGCCCGGTTCGCTACATGGATTCCGGCGCCGTCCGGTACGCGGGTACCGACGGTAAGGACGCTATCGGTTCGCCCGACGCTACGAGCCACGCTTCCAAGTACCACTCGACAGAGTTCTTCAACCACTACCAGTACGATTACGCCGGCAAGAAGGTAATCCCCGCCGGGCTCCGCGGCTTCTTCCTGTTCGCCGTGGCCGTCGATGGCCAGCGGACGCTCGATGACGTGAAGGTACTCAAGAATTCTGACGGTTCCCTGACCGTCCGCTATGTCCACCGTGGCGCCGCATATGAGTTCTCCACTGACAAGGCAGGCATGATCGCCTTCCCGACTATGGGCTTCAAGATGCGCCAGATCGGCCATACCGACAATACGATCCACCCGGATTTCTCCTCGAACGGGAAGCCGGCCGGCGTCGATTGGACCAATGTCTGGAACGCCTCGGTCGCCGACGGCAAGCAGGTCGGAAGTACCCCCTCGAAGACCGGCAAGGTCTCTCCCGACATGCCCGATCCCGCGGCGGCCATCGGCTACCAGGGAGCCCTCAAGATGACATTCGACGGCAAGGTCGCCAGGATCTCCGGCACGCTGTCGATAGTCAAGAAATAACCAGGGTACGGTGCCCGCAAGCGCGGCCGGGGACAGGGCTCTCTTCATCGGCAAGGGATTCCTTGGCCTCGGTACCGCGCGACTCGTCGCGCCGGAACTGGCGTACAGTATTGAAGCATTCCAGGACGACCCCGTCCGCGGGGTCGTCCGTTTTTTCCCGGATCCAGTTCCCGTATCCAGCCTTGAGCCATGGCGCATCGCCGACGGCAGGGCCGGGGCGCTCGCCTTCGTTGACGGGCCTTGGTCCGCCTTCTCCTTCGGTACGCACGGCTACGACCCCTTCGGCTCCATTGGAGAATCGCTGGCGAGGGCCGCCGATACCGCCACGGACGGCGATGATGGCGGCCGCTGGAAAGCGGGCCTCGCGACCGCGCTGTGGGCCGCGATGGAAGGCGACCTGTACCGTTTCGCGTTCGACATGACCTTCATCCACGAGCTCGAGACTCAAAGGGACTCCGGAGAATGGAAACGCTTCGCGAGGCTCAACGACCTGTACCGCGCCTGCATCCGGGCGATTGTGCCGTATGGTATAGCCCCTTCAGCCTGGAGCGACTGGCTTCGCGGTTCGGTACAGGCTGCCGGCAGCCAAACCGGCCCCCGCCGTGCCCTCGAACGCGCGCTGACGCGGCCGGTCGATGCCATCGCGGGCGTCATCGCCGTCAAAGTCCCTCCCGATGGCATTTTCTCGATTCCTTTGTTCGATCGGGTTGAATCGTGAGCCGGGAACGCCGATACTCGTAACAGGGTACCAAGACGC
>CAZKJA010000361.1:0-4001 GCA_964552925.1 uncultured Treponemataceae bacterium | reverse complement strand
ACGTACGGTCCAGCCAGAGCCTGCGCGCCGGAAGGGCGCTGTACCGGCTGGACGGCATATGGGGGCTTCCGGAATTCGACACACCGTCGTTCGCCTCGGAACTCGCGATCGACCTGGCCGAGAACGCGATGGCCGGTTCGCTCGTGAGGCGAGCGGCGTTCGTCAACCCGGGGGTGGGCAGGGTGGCGTGCCATGTCCAGGCGAGGGCCAAAGGCGCGACGATCGACTTGTGCGGGAGAGACGCCCTGGCCCTCGCGGCGAGCGCGCGAAACGTGGACCGGAACGAGCCTGAAGGGAATACGGCAGGGCTTAAGTGTGCCTTCCCCGATGAACTGCCTGAAGCTTCCTACGACCTTCTAGTCGAGTTGCCTGATCTGACCCCGAGGGTGGATACCGCGGAATCGAGCTGGAACAACGCGGCGCGGATCCTGAAGAGGGGAGCCTCGTTCCTCGCTGCGATGCCTTCGTCGGCCATGGATCGTTTCGAGAAGAGGAAGCCGAAGGGCTTCGCGCGCATCGCCATGCGAAGGAAAAAAGGCTACGCCTGCGCGGCATGGCGGCTGGACTGAGTCGCTCCGCATTTTAACTTGTACAATCATCGTTTCGGGTATAAAACTAAGATAGAAGGATTAATTTACGGCATAGGACAATGAAGACACAACGGCAACTGTTTGTAAGCAACCAGTTTTTTAATTCTCTCGATAAAAAACAGTTTGACTCTTATATTCAGACCCTAAGATTAACCTGATGCTTTTGCTTCGCAAAACCACAGGTTATCTTTGTGATATTTCCATCAACGAAAAAATCGGTCGATGGATGAAACTTCAAGGAGAGTTAGGCAATGAATCTCGACGCGATCAAGCATCCCAAGCTCCGTGAGTGGATAGACGAAAATGTTGCGATGTGCATGCCAGACGACGTGTACGTCTGCGATGGCGGGCACGAGGAAGCCGACCGACTGGCGGAACGCCAGCTCCGATCGGGTTCGTTCAAGCGCCTCGAGAAACGTCCGGGGTCGTATATAGTGCAGAGCGATCCAGCCGACGTGGCCAGGGTCGAGGATTGTACCTTCATATGTTCGCGGTTCAGGGAAGAGGCCGGTCCGACCAACAATTGGCATGATCCCGAGGAGATGAAGGGCGAGCTCCGCCAGCGCTTTTTCGGCTCGATGCGCGGACGCACGATGTACGTGATCCCGTATTCGATGGGGCCGATCGGCGGCGAGCATTCGCATATCGGCGTCGAGATAAGCGACAGCATCTACGTGGTCCTCAACATGCGAATAATGACCCGGATGGGCGCGACCGCGCTGGAAGCCCTCGGCCGCGACAAACCCTTCGTCAAAGGCCTCAACTCGATAGGTTATCCGCTTACCCAGGGCCGCCGCGACATCCCATGGCCATGCGACCCCAGGAACAAGTCCATAGTGCATTTCCCCGAAGAGCGCTCGATATGGTCGTACGGTTCCGGCTACGGCGGCAACGCGCTGCTCGGCAAGAAGTGCTTCGCCCTCCGCATCGCCAGCGTGATGGCCCGCGACCAGGGATGGCTCGCCGAACACATGCTCATCCTCGGGATCACCAACCCGGAGGGCGTCAAGAGGTATATAGTCGCCGCCTTTCCGTCCGCCTGCGGCAAGACCAACCTCGCGATGCTCGTACCGACGATCCCCGGCTGGAAAGTCGAGACTGTCGGCGACGACATAGCCTGGATGCACTGGGGCAAGGACGGCCGGCTACGCGCGATAAACCCCGAATACGGCTTCTTCGGCGTCGCCCCGGGCACAAGCATGAAATCCAACCCCAACGCGATGCTCTCTATAGAGAAGAACAGCATATTCACGAACGTAGCGTTGACGCCGGACGGCGATATCTGGTGGGAGGGGATAGGCTCGGAACCGCCGGAGGGCCTTATAGACTGGCAAGGCGAGAAATTCGATCCGAAGAAGGGCAAGCCCGCCGCGTATCCCAATGGCCGTTTCACCGCGCCTGCCAACCAATGCCCTGTGATCGACCCCGAATGGGAGAATCCCGAAGGCGTCCCGATAAGCGCCGTGCTGTTCGGCGGCAGGCGGGCTGGCACCGTTCCCTTGGTCCACGAGGCGCTCGACTGGCAGCACGGAGTGTTCATGGGCTCGATAGTGTCGAGCGAGACGACGGCGGCCGCCTCGGGCGCCGTGGGCCAGCTGAGGCGCGATCCGTTCGCCATGCTCCCGTTCTGCGGCTACAACATGGGCGACTACTTCCACCACTGGCTGCGCATGGGCGAGCGGAGCGGGGTGGTCCATCCCCGGTTCTACTACGTGAACTGGTTCCGCAAGGGCGCCGACGGCAAGTTCCTGTGGCCTGGTTTCGGCGACAACGCCAGGGTGCTCAAGTGGATTTTCGAGCGCTGCGAAGGCAAGGACAACGCTGTAGAGACGGCGATCGGTAATGTCCCCGCCCCGGGCGCCCTCGACCTCGGCGGCCTCAACGTGCCGAAAAGCGCCATGGACGAAATGCTGGCGGTACGCGAGGAAGAATGGCTCGCCGACATTCCCGGCATCAGGGCGTTCTACGGAAGTTTCCACGACGTGTTCCCCGAGGAGTTGTCGGAAAAGCTGGAATGGCTGGAGCGCAGGCTGAGAAACCCCGTCGTCGCCAAATCCAGGTCGGCGATCGCGTAAGGAACCGCAATGCTTGTACCGCACAGCAGGAAGTTGTATACGATCGATCCCAAATCCTGGGAGCACCCCGCGGACAAGGCGGCCTTGGCGGCCCTGCGCGCGGCGCCGGGTTTGGACGACATTGTCAAATTTGTCTTCGGCATGACGAGCGAGAGGGCGATACGGTTGCTCCACGTCGCGTCGGCGGCCAGGGTTACGGGGGAGCAGTATCCGAAGGTCTTCCGCATGCTGGAACGGATAGTCGACGTGTTCGACTGGCCCTACCGTCCCGATGTCTTCGTCGCGCAGAGCCCGTTCTTCAACGCGGGCGTCTATGGAGTCGACCAGCCGTTCATAGTCCTCAACAGCTCGATGGCGCAGAGGCTCGACGAGAGGGAACTCGAATGCGTGCTCGCCCACGAGATGGGGCACGTGATGAGCGGCCACGCCGTCTACAAGACCCTCCTGTGGATGCTTCTCAACGTGTCGGCCAACCTTGTGCCGGGCGCATCTCTCGTGATCCTGCCGATTGTAGCGGCGCTCCGCGAGTGGGACAGGAAGAGCGAGCTCACGGCCGACCGCGCGGGGCTTCTCGCGACGCAGGTCGAGGAACCGAACTATACGCTGCTCATGAAAATGGCCGGCGGAGATGACCTGTCCCAACTCAACATCAACGAGTTCTTCGCCCAGGCCCGTGAATACGAGGATTCGAAGGGCCTGCTCGACGGCATCCACAAGCTGTTCAACACGGTCTGGGAATCGCACCCCTTCCCCGTCATCAGGCTGCAGGAACTCCGCAGCTGGGCGGCCTCGGGACAGTACGGGGCGATACTTGACGGAAATTATCTCAAACGGGGATTTCACCAGGCCGATCCAGCCGACGAAATGCGGCAGGGATTCGATTTCTACCGGTCCGAGCTTGGCAAGAACGACGACCCTCTCTCGAGGACGGCGAAGGTCGTAGGCGACGGCATCACCAGCCTCGGCGACGATGTCAACGAGGCGATACGCAAGCTGTTCGGCTGACCGGATTTCATGTCCGAGTCGCGTTGCCTGCAGTACAGGCGGCGCACAGGCCCGTGAGGTACAGGGTATGGTGCTTCACCCGCAAGCCGTGTTCCCGACCGAGGTTCTCCACAAGGTCCGCTATCCTGCACGCGCCGAGGTCGACGAAACGGTGGCAGCCCTCGCAGTGGAACCAATGCCTGTGTTCGGAGCGCCTGGAGGCGTAATACCGTTCCATCCCATGCTCCGAACAATAGAGCGCGAACGACTCGACGGAGCCGCTTCCCTCCAGCCAGTGCAGAGCCCTGTAGACCGTCGCCAGGTCGCAAAGGCCTGACAAGCGCTCCGATAC
>CAZKJA010000360.1:0-4037 GCA_964552925.1 uncultured Treponemataceae bacterium | reverse complement strand
GCCAGAGTGCTCCCGCCCGCGCTCCGGCGGCCGAAGTCGAGCCGGTCGCCGTTGGTGAAACCGCCGCCGAGCCTGCCGGGATCCACGCCGAAGCCGACCACGATGACAAGGCGGCCGACTCGCGGAAGGCCTCGCAGCAGGCTTCACAGCAGGCTGGCAGCATACTAAGGGTCGACTCGAAGCGTATAGACAACCTGCTCAACCTGGTGTCGGAAACCGTCATCAACAAGGCCACCTTCAACCAGATAAGCGCCCACTTCGGCGACCTGCAAGGCGGGTTCCAGGGTTCGCAGGGACGTTTCCGCGAGGGCCTCAAGGACCTCTTCGATGAATTGCCCGATTTCCTCGCCTCGATACAGGCCGGGCGCTCTGTCAAGGATATCAAGAAAGAGGTACTCGAGAAATACGGAGGACTGTACTCGAACTTCGACGCCTTCGAGTCGGAATTTAAGACCAACGTCGCCAAGTTCCGGGCCACCGCACAGAACCTCGGCAGGATAGCCGGCGAGTTGCAGGAAGGCGTCATGCGTATCCGCATGGTACCGATCAACCAGATATTCAGCAGGTTCCCGAGGCTCGTCCGCGACCTGTCGAAGAACCTGTCGAAGAAGGTCAACCTCGTAATCGAAGGCGAGGACACCGAACTCGACAAGGCGGTGATAGAGGACCTGCTCGACCCGCTTATGCACTCTGTCCGGAACGCGCTCGACCACGGCGTGGAATCGCCCGCCGAGCGCAAGGCCGCCGGCAAGTCGGAGGAAGGCACCGTCCTCCTCCGGGCCTCCAACGAAGGCAACATGATAGTCATCGAGATCGCCGACGACGGCAAAGGCATCGACGTCGAAGCCGTCCGCGCCAAGGCGATCGAGCGCGGCATCATACATCCGAACAAGGTGCTCACCGACCTGGAATCGTTCAACCTGATATTCGAGCCCGGCTTCTCGACGGCCGAGAAGATAACGAACATATCCGGGCGCGGCGTCGGCCTCGACGTTGTCAAACGCCAGATAGAGAAGCTCAACGGCTCGGTCACGGTATCCAGTCAGCACGGCAAGGGCAGCAAGTTCACTATCAAGTTGCCGCTGACGCTCGCCATCATCCAGGGCCTCCTGGTGCGCGTCGGCAGGGAAACCTACTCGATACCGATAACGAGCGTCATCGAGAGCCACCGGATCAAGCCGTCAGAGATCCGAATGATAGACAACTACGAGGTGTTCAACGTAAGGAACGACGTCGTCTCGATGCTCAGGCTGAACAGGCTGTTCCGCATCCAGACCGACGAGCAGGGCGAATACAATTTCGTCGTAATCGTCGGCACCAGCGACAAGAGAGTCGGCCTGATGGTCGACTCGTTGATAGGCGAGGAGGACGTTGTCATCAAGCCATTGCGCGACCAGTTCACCAACTCGCCGGGCATAGCCGGAGCGTCCATCCTTGGCGACGGATCGGTATGCCTGATAATCGATGTCAGCCAACTCCTCGAGCTTGGCCAGAAGAAGGAACTCGAGGAGCGACAGCGCCTCGAGTTGACAATACGTTGACGACGGGAGCGATAAGCGCATGAGCGTACAGGCCGCCGAAAGACAGCATGCCGAAGCCCGCGACGAAAAGAAGGAACGGGCCGACAAGGTGGACTACAAGATGGTCACCTTCTCGCTCGCGGGCAAGGAATACGGCATCGACATAATGAACGTCAAGGAGATAGCGAGCGCGGGCAGGTTCACGTACGTGCCGAACGCGGCTCCTTTCGTCCGGGGCGTGTACAACCTCCGCGGCGACATCATCTCGATAATCGACCTCCGGATAATGTTCCACCTGCCGGCGGAGCGCAAGTCAAACGACGCTCTCGAGAGCCTCCTCATCCTGCGTATCGAAGAGCACGTCTTCGGCATCATCGTCGACAATATCGACAAGGTCGTCGGCGTCTCGCGCTCGAATATCCAGGATCCCCACCCGATCTTCGGCGACATCAACGTCAAGTACATCAAGGGCATCATCGAAAACCAGGGCAAGCTGTACATCATCCTGAACGTGGAAAAGCTTTTTGGTCTCCAGAAGGATGCCGACGGCGCCACGGACAAACCCGCCGACGCCACGCCCGCCTTCCTCGACCAGGCAGGTCCGGCATCCAGGGTCCTGGCTTCCCCGGGGCCGCCCAGCCAGGATTTCGCGTCACGGCAAGGCCCGGCGAAGGGCGATGTCGACGCAGAGTTCATAAGCGAGACCCTGTTCACCTTCAAGCGCTTCGGCGTCTCCGAGCTCAACAGACAGTGGTTCGAGGCGCGTTACGCCGAATGGCGGTCGATGCGAAAGCCAGGCGACGTGCAGCTCAAGGAATTGGCCGAGGCGGACGAGTTCCTCCAGGGCTTCTACTCGCCGCATACCGGGGAACTGTGGTCCGAGGACTATGCCATGTCAGTCGTTTCGGCGCTCCCTAAATTGCAGACCAGGAGCGTCAACGTCTGGAATCCCGGTTGCGGCAAGGGCTACGAGACTTACTCGTTCGCGTGCGCGCTGAAGCGCGCGTACCCGGATGTCAGGATAAAGATCTGGGCCAACGATTCCGACCTCCTCGCCATCTCGATGGCGCCCAACATGGTCTTCAACTCGGAGAGCGTGCCGGAGACGTACCATGACCTGATGGTCAAGGGCCGCAACGGATGGACCTTCGAGCAATCGGTCAGGGATTCCATTTTCTTCGAGTTCCATGACGTGCTCAACGGCAACCCGGTCCCGCCGGTCGATTTGATCCTGTGCCGGGACACCCTCTCGTTCCTGCCGGTCCATGACCAGCAAAAATTGCTCGGCGATTTCGACGAAAAGGTCAAGCATGGCGGCGCGGTGGTACTAGGATCGAACGAGCGCCTGGTCCTCGAGGGTTGGAAGCTGTCCGGCAGCGGAGAAGTGTCGGTGTTTGTAAAAGGAGCCTAAGGTGATTCATATCGCGAAACACGGGAGTAACGCATGAGAGTAGAGTATATCAATCCATTCGTCGAAAGCGCCTTCAACGTGATGCGCGAAGTATTGCAATCCGATGTCAAGCGCGGCGAGCTGTACCTCAAGTCCACCTCGATGCCTGTGATGGGCGTAGCGGCGATCGTAGGCCTCGCCGGCGATGTTGAAGGACGCGTGCTCTTCGACATGGACAAGTCGACCGCGCTGAAGATCGCCTCGACTATGAACGGCGAGGAACTGACGGTGATGGACGACCTCGTCAAGGCGACCATAACCGAACTCGCCAACATGATAACGGCGCAGGCCGTGACCAAGTTGCACGAACTCGGCTTCCGCTTCGACCTGACCCCGCCGGCGATCTTCACTGGCGAGAACATGGAAGTGAGCAACCAGGATGTCGAGGCGCTCATCGTGCCCATGGAGGCGCCCCAGGGCAAGGTCGAGATCAACGTGGCCGTCCGCGAGCGGGCCTAGGAGTCCGGCATGAAGACCAAAGAAGATTTTCCGTCGATCAATGAGCGTACCCCCGAAGGGCAACGCCCCGACGGTACGCCGTTCAGGGTGCTCGTCGTCGACGACTCGATGTTCGTCGCCAAGCAGATCACCCAGATACTCACCTCGGAGGGCTATGACGTGGTCGGCCAGGCGGCCGACGGGCTCATAGGCCTCGAGAAGTACAAGGAGCTGTTCCCGAACGTCGACCTGGTAACGATGGATATCACGATGCCTAACATGGACGGCATCACGGCGCTCCAGAAGATAATCGAGTTCGACAAGAACGCTCGCGTGATCATGATAAGCGCGCTCGGCAAGCAGGACCTGGTCAAGCAGGCCTTGCTGACAGGAGCGAAAAACTACATAGTCAAGCCGCTGGACCGCAAGAAGGTGCTCGAGCGCATAACGCACGTACTGTCGAAGTAAGCTCGCCTTGGGCGCGCCTCCGGCAACCCGGTGATTGACACGCCTTCGGGCGCTCTGGTATAAGTTTCCGTCGGCGTGCCCCCGCTATGGACGCGTTGGCAGTTTTGGGCGGTTAGCTCAGTTGGTTAGAGCACCAGTATGACACGCTGGGGGTCACAAGT
>CAZKJA010000359.1:0-4042 GCA_964552925.1 uncultured Treponemataceae bacterium | reverse complement strand
CGCCTCCCGCGGTCCTGGCGGAGGGCAGAGCATCGCGCGCTCGCTCCGCACCGGCGCGGCCGAATCCGACAGATCCCCGCCGGGAGAGCGCCGACAAGGCCCGCTTCGAGAGGGCCTCCGCCGACAGCCCCGCCAATGCGAGCAATTGGCCTCGCGTGCCATGGGGAAGGGGTCTCTCGTCAAAGCCGACGGCGACCGCTTCGGTCCGCCGGGCGCCTTCTTTGGAGGTGGCTGACGCGAGATTGAGCGCGGCGGCGAGGCCCTCGGCGACGCTGCCGGTAGCGACCCCTTCCTCGGCTATTATGACAAGCCGGTACCCCCGCGCGAGCTCGACGAATCGATCCGCGTCGAGCGGCTTCAGGAAGCGCAGGTGGTAGACGTCGGCGGCCAGCTCCGAGGCGGCGCAAAGGTCGGCTGCCCGCAGGGCCTCTTCGACCAGGGCGCCAGAGGCGACGAAAAGGATAGCCGCGCCAGATTCCGACTTGCGGACGAAGACCCCCCTGCCCGCTTCGAACGGCTCGGCAAAAGCGGGGCGCTCCTCGGGGCATCCTGCCTTGGGGTAGCGTATCATAGTCGGCGCGGATGCGGACAAGGCCCAGCGGAGCGCCGCGGCCATCTCGACCGCGCTCGCGGGCGCGATTATCGACAAGCCCGGCACGGCGCGGAAGGCCTGCACATCGTATATGCCCTGGTGGGTTTCGCCGTCGTCGGGCACCGCGCCAGCGCGGTCGACGGCGAATATCACCGGAAGGCCTGAAAGCGCCACGTCGTGATGCACCTGGTCGAGGGTCCGCTGCATGAACGTCGAGTAGATCGCGGCGACCGGCCGGAGTCCTCCGGCGGCCAGGCCGGCGGAGAAGGTGACAGCGTGCTCCTCCGCTATGCCGACGTCGTGCAGGCGTTCAGGATACCGCGCCTGGAAGTCGGCGAGCCCCGTGCCGGTCGTCATCGCGGCTGTCACCGCCACCAGCCGCGGCTCCTCCTGGGCCAACTCGAGCATCGCGCGGCCGAAAGCCTCGGTGAAGGTCGGCCGTTTGGGCCCGGGAATGGCGGGGTCGATAGGATCGGATGAAATCGAAGCGGACACGCCGTGGGACGCCGGCGAGATGCCATGGTACGCGGAGGGGTTTTCCTCGGCGGCGGGGAAACCCTTGCCTTTCTTCGTGACGACGTGCACGACGACGGGCTTCCTGATGGCGCGGGCCTGCCCGAGCACTTCGCACAGCAATTGGATGTTGTGGCCATCGATCGGACCCGCGTATTCGAAGCCCAGATCGGCGAACAGGCTCTCCTTGAAGAACATCGCCTTGACCGCGCGCTTCATCCTGAGGACCAACGGATGCACCCGCGGGCCGAAATAAGGCACGCCGAGGATTACCTTGTCGATCAGGCGCCGTACCCGTTGGTAGCGCACTGTCGCAGAAAGCCGGGAAAGGTAGCTCGACACCGCTCCGACGTTCCGGGATATCGACATCGCGTTGTCGTTGAGGACGAGGATGAGCGGCAAGCCGAGGGTGCCCGCATGGCTCATCGCTTCCCACGCGAGGCCGCCGGTCAGGGCGCCGTCGCCGATGACCGCGACCACCGCCCCGGGTTTCCCGAGCCGCTCCTTGGCGGCGAGCATGCCGAGCGCCGAGGAGATCGAGGTGGAGGAGTGGCCTACATCGAACGCGTCGTGGACGCTTTCGGAGCGTTTGGGAAATCCCGACAGGCCGCCTTGCCGCCGTATGCCGGAGAAGGCCTCCGACCGGCCGGTGATTATCTTGTGGGTGTAGCACTGGTGCCCGACATCCCAGACTAAAGTGTCCACCGGGCTCGAGAATACCCGGTGGAGGGCTATCGTAAGTTCCACGACGCCGAGGTTGGAAGCCAGGTGACCGCCGTTGTGCGTGACGGTGGCGATTATTGCGGCGCGTATGCGCGCGGCCAGGCTGTACAGTTCGCGTATCGGCACGCGCTTTATATCATCGGGTCCGCCGATAGTTCCCAGGATTGACATGTCCTCACAGTGTATCACGTTCCAGGCGGAAGGGACTATACCCGACAGGATTTCGAAGGCATACTGCGGCCATGGAACTGTTGAAGCTGAACTTGCTGAAGCCACTGGAATGGTACCGGGTCGAGGCCGCAGAAATGCCCGGCGCTGGCGCTGCCGTTATCGCCATGGAGACCGCGACGGAGGGTGCCGAAGCAGCCGTGTACTGGAACTGGAACCAGATGGTCGAAGAAAACGGGGACGACGGACCGCGGGTTCGTCGTCCGCTGGCCCCTCCAGAGCTGATCGCCGCATCGGGACTGGATGCCGCCCTCCCCTCTGCCGCTGCGGTGAGTCTGGAGGCCGGCCGCTATCTTTTCTTCCAGACCCGCAAACCGGCCGAGACGGCAGGGATGCCGGCGACAGAAGGCTGGCTCGCAGGCCTCATCGAGTCGTATGTACGCGAAGCCTTGTGGACCGACGCGAAAACTTCGGGATCCTTGATCGTCCGCTTCGTGCGGGAAGACAGGAAAACCGCCGTCCAGGTCCTCCGCAAGATGGAATAAACCCGGAGAAACAGCCTTCTGTGTGCCTCCGCGCTACGGATTGTGGCTCGCCGCATATAAGAATTTCTCACGCGGAGGCGTAGCGTGGGAGCGAAAATAGCTCCATGACTCCATTCCTCATCTTCTCCGTGTCTCTGTGCCTCTGTGGTTCAATTCTTCTTTTATTTTTTATTCCAGCACCGCCCGGATACGTCTTACGCCCGCGGACGAGCTTTGTTCCTTCTGGATGACGAATCTACCCAGCGAGCCTATCCGCTCTACGTGGGGGCCGCCGCAGACTTCCTTGGAAAAGTCGCCTATCGTGTAGACCTTGACCACGGATTCGTACTTCTCGCCGAACAGCGCCATCGCGCCGGAGGCTTTCGCGGCCTCGAGGGGCATCACTTCCATGCTCACGCTCAGGTCGCGCGCGATCTGCTCGTTGACGATCGCCTGGACACGGGATATCTCGTCGGCCGTCATCGGCGCGGGGTGCGAGAAGTCGAAACGCAGGCGCTCGGCGGTGATGTTCGAGCCCTTCTGCGCGACGTGGTCGCCGAGCACCATCCGCAACGCCTTGTGCAGGAGGTGCGTGGTCGTATGGTACTTCGTCGTCTGCTCGGACTGGTCGGCCATACCGCCCTTGAAGGTCTCGCCTGCGCCCGCGCGGGACAGCTCCTGGTGCTTCTTGAAGGCCTCGTCGAACTCCGCGCGGTTGACAGTCATCCCGTTCTCGCCCGCCAGCTCGTCGGTAAGTTCGATCGGGAAGCCGTACGTGTCGTACAGCTTGAAGGCGAGCCGCCCGGACATTACCTTCTGCGGGTTCCTGAGGAGGTTCGGGAGCATCTTCTCGAATTCGTGCTCGCCAATTATGCGCCCGCGGTTTTCCAGCAGCTCGGGGAAGGCGCCGCTGAAGTTTTCGACGACGACAGCGGCCAGTTTCGGCAGGAACGAGCCTTCGACGCCGAGCTTGCGGCCGTGGCGTACAGCGCGGCGTATAAGGCGCCGCAGGACGTACCCGGCGCCGACGTTCGAAGGCGAGACGCCCTTGGGGTCGCCGATTATGAAGGTAGACGCGCGCACGTGGTCGGCGATGATGCGGGCCGAGGCATCCTTGCCTTCATCGCTGCCGTACGTGTACGCCGACACGGCCTCAATCGCCGCGATGACCGGCAGGAAAATCGCGGTCCGGTATACGCTCGTCTCGCCGTTGAGGACGGTGATAGTCCGCTCGAGCCCCATGCCCGTGTCGACGCTCGGCGCGGGCAGCTTGACGAGCGTCTTTTCGTCGACCCGGTTGAATTGCATGAACACGTTGTTCCAGATCTCCATCCAGTTATCAGAATCGGTCGCCTTGTTCGAACCCAGGGGCGGCAGTTCCGTACCCACCCAGTAGAATATCTCGGTATCGGGGCCGCAGGGACCAGTCGGGCCCGCCGCCCACCAGTTGTCGCCCGCCGGCAGGTACGCGATCCTGTCCTCGGGCACTCCGACCGCCTTCCAGTGCGTCGCCGACTCGTCG
>CAZKJA010000358.1:0-4043 GCA_964552925.1 uncultured Treponemataceae bacterium | reverse complement strand
ATTGTCATTGCCCCGCGAGAAAATCTACGGCGGCGGCGGCGTGGAGTCCCATGGTATCCCAGAGAGGAATATCTATGTCGCTTTGCTTGATCGCGAGCGGCAATTCGGTGCATCCGAGAACGATGCCCTCGATCCCTGTAGAACGAAGAGCCGCTATAACGGCGAGCAACCGGCGCCTCGATCCTTCATCGAAGATGCCCCTGCAAAGTTCCTCAAAAATTATACGGTGTATCTCCCGGCGATCCTCCTCTTCGGGGATGACAGCCTCTATGCCGAACATCCGTGAAAGCCTCTCTTTGTAGAATCCCTTTTCCATTGAAGGACGCGTGCCGAGAAGTCCTACGCGACGGACCCCGGCGCGCTTGATCGCGGCCGCCGCGGCGTCGGCGATATGGATCAGCGGCAATCCGGTTCGCGCGGCGATGGAATCGGCAAAGATGTGCATCGTGTTGGAGGCTATGAGTAGTGCGTCGACCCTTGCCGCGAGCAGTCTGTCCGCCTCGCTTGAAAGTGCAGCTTCGACTTCGTCCCAGCGCCCCGCGGCCATATTGTCAGCGTACTCCTGGAAGTCCACCGAGGCGAGCAAGAGATGTGCCGAATGGAGGCCGCCGAGCCTGTCACGGACGCCTTCATTGACAAGGCGGTAATAGACGGCCGTCGATTCCCAGCTCGTCCCGCCGATGATTCCAATCGTTTTCATTTTCCCACTGCCTCTCTGGCTTCGACGAAGGCCTGGATCGTCCGGTCGACGTCGGCATTCGTCGTCATGTACGAGCATACGCTTATCCGTATCGCCGCTTCGTTATTCCATGTCGCTCCGCCGCACCACGCATCCCCCGAGTCCTGGACGCGTTTGAGCGTCGCTCCGGTGAGCTCCGATGAGCCGCAGGAAACGAGCACCTGGTTGAAAACGACGTCGTTGAGCACGGTGAAACCCGCGACTCGCAAGCCCTCGGCGAACCGCAGGGCATTGTCGCACAGCTGGTCGACGAGGGCTCCGACGCCCGAACGGCCGAGCGCCTTGAGCGTCGCCCACAGCTCCACGGATCTGGCGCGCCGCGACATGTCAGGGGTGTATACCATGCCGTCCCTGTTTTCACTGTAAGTGATATAGGAACCCGACATGCGCATCGATCTGATCAACGCTTCGCGATCACGGCAGAAGATTATCCCGTTGTCGTAGGGGGCATTCAGCGTTTTGTGCGCGTCGGCCGACCACGAATCGGCCCTGTCGACTCCCTCCACGAGCCTTCGCCGGGTGTCCGAGGCGGCGGCCCAGAGGCCGAAGGCGCCGTCGACATGGACCCAGGCGCCCGCCTTCCTGGCTTTTTCGCATAGCGTCTGGAAGGGATCGAAGGAACCAGTACTCACATTGCCCGCCTGGAGAATGAGGATGCTCCGCTCATCCAGTTCCGGCACCGACCCGGGTATCATGCGGCCTTCGTCGTCAACCGGGACAGACACAACCCTCCCGTTCCCGAGCCCGAGGAGGGAGAGAGCCTTGTATACGCTCGAATGCGCCTGGGCGCCGAGGATTACCTTGATCTCCGGCGCGCCGAAGAGGCCGCGCGCTCCAGCGTCGTACCCGGCTCTACGCAGCAGCTCGTCCCTGCCGACCGCGAGTCCGCACAGTGTCGCGACAGAAGTTCCCCCGACGAAACCGGCCGCCGTGCCTTCGGGCAAATGGAGGAGATCGACGAGCCAGCGCTCGCAGACGCTCTCCAGGACCGACGCGACGGGCGATATCACGTAGAGACCGGCGTTCTGGTCCCACGCGTCGGCTATCCATTTCGCGGCCAGCGCGGCGGGAAGGATCCCGCCGTCGACGAATCCGAAATACCGGCCGCCGGTCTGTGCAACGGTCGCCGGCGAGCCCTTCTCGCTGAGGAGGTCGATGATCTTCCGCGGTTCGGAGGGACCGTCCGGCAGGGCTTCCTGAAAAGCGGCAAGCCCCGCCACAGCCTCTGCAGACGGAAACACCTTCCGCCGATCGACCGATTCCATATATTCGAGCGCGCGGTCTTTTGCGAGTTCGAAAAGATCGTGGTCGCCTGCGTGTTTTCGAAGTTGCTCGCCAATCCGGTTCAAGTTGGGCATATGTTCTCCATGACTCAGTATGGAATTGACTTTGTATGCAGTCAATACTAATCTTGTATGCAATACATTTGCGTAAAACTGGAGACGATAATGTGGCGACCACGCGATATCGACCTGGAAAAGCCGCTCTACCTCGCAATCGCGGACGCGTTGCAGCGGGATATCGCCGATGGGACTATCGCTCCGGGAGCCAGATTGCCGACGCACCGCGAGCTTGCGGATATAGTCGGCGTCGACGTGAGTACGGTTACGCGGGCCTACAAAGAAAGCGAGCGACGGGGTTTGCTGTCCGGAACCGTCGGCAGGGGGACCTTCGTATCCGCCGACGTGGGCGTTTCAGTCCCCCTCGTCCGAGGCGATACGTTCGTCCCGGATTTGTTGGAAATGGGGCTGGTCCTGCCGCTCTACTCACTCGAGGGCCGAGTCGCCGATACGATTCGCGAGAACATGGCATCGATGGACCTTTCTCGTTTTCTACGGTATTCGGACCCGCGAGGAATGGAGGAACACCGAGCGGCAGGCGCAATATGGGTCAATCGATACGGCCTTTCGGCGACGGCCAGCGATATCCTTGTTACTTCGGGAACGCAGAACGGTCTATCCTGCGCCCTGATGGCGCTCTTGAGACCGGGAGACCGAATCGCCGTCGACGCTCTCACCTATCCAGGCCTCAAGACCGTCGCTTCGATGCTGAACATCCGGCTTGTCTCCATAGAAATGGATGGCGCTGGCATGCTGCCTGACGCGCTTGAAGCCGCGTGCCGAAGGGAAGCGATCCGCGCCTTGTATCTCATGCCTGAGGTCCAAAACCCTACGACATCCACGCTTCCCGATGAGCGGAGGGAGGCGATCGCCGTCATCATTGAAAAGCATGACTTGATCCTCCTCGAGGACGATGCGTACGCGGATACAAGAGAGAGGCGAAATGCCGCGCTGAGCGCGAGGTTGCCGGACAACGCGCTCTTCTTTGGCGGCATTTCCAAAGTGTTCGGCGCCGGCCTCCGCGTATCCTTTCTCGCGGCGCCCGCGCGATGGCGGAGCGCCCTGGAACGGGCTATTCTTGCCACAGTGTGGATGACATCGCCCTTATGCTCGGCGATCGTGTCCGGGATCGTCGCCGACGGAAGCGTGGAGGCGATCATACGATCCAAAAGGGAGGAGGCTCGCCGAAGGGTATCATTGGCCACGGAAAAACTCGGCGCGTGGCGATTCCTCTGTCCCCCAACCGGTTTTTTCGGATGGCTCGAGCTGCCGCGGCCCTGGAGCGGAAAGGAATTCGAGCTGGCCGCGGCAGCTTCCGGCGTCCGCGTACTTTGTGCCGAGAAATTCGCGGTTGGAAAGGACACGCCCGCGGCGGTTCGCCTTTCTCTATCCGGCCCGGAAACAATCGACGAGCTTTCGCGGGGTGTCGATGTCCTCGTGAAGATTCTCGCGAAGGACAGGCGGGACGGTGATGGGGGATTCTAACCGGATATAGGCGTTATACGGGGTACGGGAACCATGACGGCATCATGAACGACTCGACTTCCATTCGCCGCCCGTTCGGCGCGCTCTTGCGAACCTGGGGTGTAGAGGGGCATACTCCGGCGATGGAAACGATGATGGGGCTTTCGGCCTCGTGCGCGGTGGGGATAGAGAAGGTAGCGGCCGGGGAGCTCGACCGGCTCGGGCTGGGGACGGTATCGCGTTCCGCCGGCAGGGTGGGCTTCGAGGCGGATGCGGCCGGGCTCGCGAAAGCGCTCGTCAACCTGCGGACGGTAGACAGAGTCTTCCTCCAGGCGGGTAGTTTCAGGGCGCATGACTTCGACGAACTCTTCGAGGGCTTCAGGAAGCTGCCGTGGGAGCGTTGGGTCGGTCCGGACGACGCCCTGGCAATCGAGAAAGCCAAGTCGATCAGGTCGAAGCTGTCGGCGCAGAACTCCATACAGTCGATCGGGCAGAAGGGC
>CAZKJA010000357.1:0-4082 GCA_964552925.1 uncultured Treponemataceae bacterium | reverse complement strand
CTCCTCGTCCTCGAAGTGGGCGGCGACATGGCCGATCAATGCGTCTACCGCCTGTAGCGTATCCTGCATGGTCCGGCCCGACATCGACACATCGAGCAGGTTGTTGGACAGGTCGACAAGCTTGCGGTGTTCCTCGTCGATGATCGGGTTCCCCGACTCCCATTCCGGCCGCCATTCGATGCTGACCCGCGCCAAGGGCAAGGCATCCTCCGTACCGAAACCGACCACCCGGTTCCGCCCGGTGTTCTTGGCGCGGTACAAGGCCTGGTCCACCCGCTTGAACCAATCTTCCCTGCTCTCGTCCGGTAGCCATTCGGCCGTACCGAAGCTCGATGTAACGTTACCCACTTCGGGAAAGGCCTCGGCAGCGATTGCTTGACGCAATTTTTCGGCAAGTACTATCGATCCATGCAGCGTCGTATGCGGCGCTACGAGAAGGAATTCCTCACCGCCCCAACGGAACAAGTCGTCCGGTTCGCGTACGAGGTTGCTGGCAATCGTCGCTATCCGCTTGAGCACCTCGTCACCGGCCTGATGCCCCCAAGTGTCATTTATTCGCTTGAAATGGTCTAAGTCGAAAAGGATGATGGATAAAGGTTCCCTGTACCGTTGGGAGCGCTCCATCTCGGAAGAGAGCTTGGCATCGAGGCTGTGCCGGTTTGACAACCCGGTCAACTTGTCACTTGTCGCCAACTCCTCGAGCGCCCGGTTCTTGGTTTCGAGTTGCCCCAGGAGACCGGCGGCATCGATTATGAGCACCAGCCCGGCCCACAATACCGAGAAAAACAGGCTGAAGGAAAACGAGTAGATATTGACGACATTGTTATCCATGATTCGGGTCTGACTGCCGGCAAATACCAGTGTCATCGCGACACGAGCCACATGGAAAAGAATGTACGCGGAAACAATTGTCCATGCGGTTAAACTGATTACCTTGGAAACCACACCGTCTTTCCGCGAATACGCCAACAGGAATTCTGCGGAAGCCACCATGATGAATAATGAAGAACAGACCGCCCTCAAGATGAAGGAATCTATAATCGCGCTCCCCAGGATCAGAACGGCGAGCCACGTCGCCAGGTAGATGGAGAACCGGCGTGGCCAGCCAGGGCGAATACCTGAATGGCTGCGCAAGCCCCACGCGAGGCACAGATGATAGAAAAAGAGCAACATGTTGGCCAGGACCAGGCTTATCGATCTCGGCATCCACCCCTGGCTGGTGAATAAAAGGAAGCTTGTCACAGCCGAAAGAAATCCGGCCGCGTATATGGAGAACCCACGCTCCCTGCGGTACAAGGCAAAGATTATAGTCGACAGGGCCAGCGCTATGCCGACCAGAGTAACGGTGAACGCCAAGGTAGTAGTATCCATATCCAAAAGGTACGCTATTGCGGCGATAATTGCCAGATTGAACGGTTGAAACGCGCTTCGAGCCTCATGGCTCAGTGCGGCATGTCTTGAATGAAAAAATGAGAATTATTTCGTTTGACAAAAAAAAGAACTGGTGAGAGAATGACCTAACTTGTCAGACGTCCGTCATGTTGGTCGGTAAAGAGACGAGTAATCTTTAAGGGGGGAGAAAAGATGAGAATGAGCAAATTTGTACATTTCGTATTGATGGGCTTAGTTTTCTTCTGCGCATTAAGTCCGATCGCCGCAGAAGGCAAAATCGATGGATCCGCTCCTGCTGCCGTTCATGAGGGTAAGTTTTCCATTGATGTCCCGCCAGGACATCCCAAGACTGTATCGTTTGAAAAATTCGCTACGCTGGTTAAGGAGCGAACCAATGGGCGCGTCAGCATAGCCGTTTTTCCAAGCAGCCAACTTGGAGGTGAATTGGAGACAGCTGAAGGGATGCGATTGAATTCGATCCAAATGGGATCGATCACATCCTCCGTGCTTGTTTCTTGGATTCCGGAAGTGCAAGTCATTGATATGCCCTTCCTTTTCCGCGACGACGCGCATGCGGCCAAGGCGATCAATTGGCTCGCCAACCGCTTAGCCCCAAAGTTTGATTCACAAGGGTTCCATCTGCTCGGCTTCTCCATCAACGGAGCGCGGCAGCCGATGAGCACTTTCCCGATCCGATCGCCGGAAGACGTTGTCGGGAAGAAAATGCGCGTTATTCAGAGCCCTCTGCATATCGGTCTTTGGAAGGCCGTAGGCGCCAATCCGGTGTCCATTCCGGCTCCGGAAATTTACGTATCGCTGCAAACGCGCGTCGTGGATTTTTTCGACAACACTCCGACGAATTACTTTACTATGAAATTTTCCGAAGTCGCGCCGTACTACACGGAACTCAGCCATGTCTACGCTATCGCATCCTGGGTTGTGAGCAAAAAATGGTTTGATGGTTTGACCACGGCAGATCAGAAGATAGTCGAGCAGACAGCGAAGGAAATCATCCCTGAAATCCATCAGCTGCTGGCAGCACAGGACAAAGCTTCGTTGGAAAAAGCGAAGGAGAAGGGCGCGACGATAATAACCGGAGTGGACAAGAAGCCGTGGCAGGAAAAAATGATCCCGATCTGGAAAGAATTCGGCGCGAAGATTCCTGATGGGGAAGCGATGATGAAGGCGATCGGGGAGCTGTAAAGGTCTGGTTTTCGAAAAAAAGCTCGGCTTGCTTTGTGATTGAATCGCCCGCCTTTTCGCCATAAGAAAAAAGGCGGGCGTCACTCAAAGATGATCAAGAGGAACCAACATGGGGAATGAAGCCTTCGCCGGTACAATAGAAAGTGTAGCGCGGCGGTTTTTCGTGCTGTTAGTGAAGATATCAAAATTCGTTTCCTTCGGCCTACTAATGGTAATTACCGGAAGCGTTTTAGCGGGCGTTATCTCGCGGTTCGTTTTCAACGCCGCGTTCAGCTGGTCGGAAGAACTTGCCATATGGAATTTATTTTGGTTGTTCAGTATGGCGATTTTGACCGGTCATCTTGAAAACAAGCATATCCATATCGACCTATTCTCTAGTTTTTTGCCCAAGCGTCTTCAACAGGTCAAACAGTTCTTGGTAATCATCATTACCAGTCTGTCAACACTATTGGTAATGTCCTCCGGTTGGGGCTTCTTTCAGAAAATCGGCGGTTTAAACGTAACGCTAAATATTTCAAATTCAATTAAAATCGCTCCTTTGCCTATCGTATGCGCCCTGAGTTTTATTTTCATTATTGGTAACAATCTTTCCGGCCGAAGGGAGTTCATCGCTAGAATCGTCGCGGTTTTGGTGAGCGTGGGGATGTGGATCCTTGTCGATTTCGGAGCGAACATGCCCAACTTACCCATTCAGCCGAGTCTTTTGATGATGATTTTATTCTTTGTTTTTGTATTGCTTGGCGCTCCGATTACTTTTTCGATACTGCTGGCGACCTTTACCGCGACATCCTCCGCAAATTTATTGCCGCCGCCGGCCGTTATCCAAAATATGGTATCCGGTGGAGGAAAATTCATCCTTCTAGCGATTCCATTTTTCCTATCCGCCGGGTACTTGATGAATCTCGGGGGATTATCAAGCCGCATACTGGATTTCGCGTCCACTCTTGTGAGCCATTATACCGGCGGTCTGGCCAAGGTGAATGTCATCAACAGTATGTTGATGGGAGGTATTTCAGGCTCCTCGGGCGCCGATGCCGCCAGTGACTCAAAGATTCTAGTTCCGGAAATGATAAAACGCGGCTACGACCCGGCTTTTGCCTGCGCCGTCACCGCGGGCTCAGCCGTTCTTCCGAATATCATTCCGCCGGCGATAACCATGCTCGTTATGGCGTCCGTATCCGACTTATCGGTTATACAATTGTTTGTCGCCGGATATGGACCGGGTGTCCTGATCACCATACTGATGCTTATTGTGGTACATATAATTTCCAAGCGCCGCCACTATGAAGTCGGAATCGCGAAATCTTCGATGAAGCAGCGGTGGATCGCTTTTGTTCGAGCTTTGCCGTCCCTGCTTTTGATAGTCTGGCTAGTCGGCAGTATTCGGTTTGGTATCGTCACAGCTACGGAAGCCGGAGTTATCGGCATGATTTGGGCCGTGTTTCTTGGTATCGGGGTTTACCGGGCTTGTAGCTGGAAGGAGCTTT
>CAZKJA010000356.1:0-4114 GCA_964552925.1 uncultured Treponemataceae bacterium | reverse complement strand
CCCTATTCCAAGGCGAAATCCTCGCTGTTGCGGTCGGCGGCGATCGTGATGCGCGAACAAGGACCGCGCTCCGCCACTCTGAAGAACATAGCCGGCAAGGCCGGTGTGACCGAACCGGCGATATTCAGGCATTTCGATGGCGTCGATGGGCTTTTCCAGTCCTTGTTCGTCGTAATGGACCTCTTCTATGGCAAATTCAACGAATACTTCAAGAGCCAGGAGTTCGTCGGGATTTTCAGGCTGGAAGCCGCCAACGAAAAAATACTGGCGACTTTAAAGAGTAATGCCGAATTCGCCTACGTCCTCGCCAAACCGGACCCTATCTTCCGCCAATACGGCAAGCTCCACGTGAAACAGGTCGAGATCGACGCGAAACTGCGCAACGCGACGCTGGATTGTATCAAGGAAGCCAAATCGAGCGGCCAACTCGCGGCGGGCGCCGAGGCGGAGGCGGTGACGACGGCGATCATCGGCACGCTCTACCAGGTAATGTACAACTGGATAGAGAATATCGACAGCTACGACCCGCTGAAGGAAGGGAAGAAAGCCCTTAACGTCATATACGGCTTGGTCAAGAAGCCTGGCGTCGAAAACGTTCCTCCCAAGGCCAAGCCAAAGAAGAAAGCCTAACGCTGCTCGACGTTCCCATACTGGATTGAATCCAAAAAAAGATCCGCCCAACTTCCGTGGGCGGATCTTTTTTTTCTTTCATGCCTTGCTTCTATGCGGGAAGAAGGCTTCAGTTAACGATCTGGATGCGACCCCGTATCTTGGGTTCGATGTCGGACCCAAGGCTCTTGATGTAGTCTATCAACGCGTCGCGCTGGAACTGGCTTGTCTCGTATGAAGACAAAGCGTTCTTGAACATCACGTATCCGTCGCCGCCGGCGGCCATAAACGAGTTGGTCGCTATCGTGTAGGTCTTTTCCGCGGAAACAGGCGCGCCGCCGATGAGGACGTTCTCGCACTTTCCAGTAGTCAGGTTGATTGTATAGCTGACTCCGGCGGAGACCTGCGGGAAGGCGCCTTTTCCCTGGGTTGTGGCGATGAAATCGAACAACGCCTGGACATCGGTGCCCTTGAGCTTCAGGACGGTGACCGAGTTGTCGAAAGGCAGGACGGTGTAGATCGACTTCTTCGTTATGTCGCCGGCCGGAAGGTCGGCCCTGATGCCGCCGCCATTGTTTATGGCGAAGTCGACGCCCTGGGATTTGGTTATGAACTTCATCGCGTCGGTGACGAGGTCGCCGATGGCGGTCTCGGCCTTGCGGCTCTCCGCATTCGGGAACAGTCCCGCCGCGACGCCAACCTTCTCCTTGAGCAATTCCTCGATCTTGGCGCTGTACCCCGCGAGGAAGTTCTGGACCATGGCCTTCTGGGCGAACTGCGGGCCGGCGGCGACACCCTTGGCGTTGTCATTGATGGTGACCGCTTCCCACGCGAACGAGGCGACTTTGCCCTCCTTGACTGTCAACACTCCCTTGCCGACGAGGAGGCCCCACTGGAAGGCCTGGACGATCGGGGTGCCGTTGACGACGAAGGGTTCCTTCATCCTTGTATGGCTATGGCCGTCGATTATAAGGTCTATCCCGCTTACCGCGGCGGCCAGCCCCTTGGAACCGGGCTTGTAGACGTCATCGAAGCCGAGATGGACCAATGCTATCACGACATTGACCTTCTCGACTTCGCGCAGCTGCTTCACCATCGCCTTGGCCGTCTCCACCTCGTCGGCGAATACGAGATCCTTGACTATGGCGGGATTGCCGACAACCATGGTTTCCTTGGTCGTCAAGCCGAAAATGCCTACCTTGACGCCTTCGAAGGTCTTTACGACATAAGGCTTGTCGGCTACGTACGCTCCGTCCTTCGTCTTTACGTTGGCGGAGAGCATCGGGAAACCGGCGAGCCGTTTCTGCATGGCGAGCACCGATAGTTCATTGTCGAACTCGTGGTTGCCGAGGGTCATCGCGTCGAGCTGCAGCATGTTGTACCCGAGGATGTCCGGTTCTCCCTTGAAGAAGTTCGACTCCGGGCGACCGGTGTTCATGTCTCCGGCATCGAGGAACAGCACGTTGGCGAACTCGGCGCGCGTCTGGTCGACGAGCGTCGCGATAGCCGGCTGGCCGCCGACCTTGTTCGCGGGGTAATTATCGAACGCTAGGGGATGGCCGTGGGTATCGTTGACGTGGAGTACAGCTATCTTCACCTCAGCGGCCGGCTTGACTTCGGTTGTTGCGGGTTGACTGACGCATCCAGCGGCGAAAATCGCAGCGACGATGGCCAGGATCAGTGTAAATCGTTTCATGGAACCTCCCTTGGAATGACGTGGGCTGGACGACAATGGTACCATCGCTTGCTATCGTAGGCAAGAGAATACCTTGTTAAATTTAACATCCTTCTCACAATTCAATCCATGATACCGAGGCCGGGCCTGTATAGCCCCACCCTTTGACTTTTTACCCGTGCGGTTTTATAACGAGGACCATCGAAACAGAGTCCGGAGCGGGGGATGAAAATACGACGTACGAGCGGAGTCCTCCTGCATCCCAGCTCATTGCCAAGTCAGTTCGGCATAGGCGACATGGGGCCCGGGGCCTTACGGTTCATAGATTGGCTCGCGGAAGCAGGCCAGGGCGTCTGGCAGGTCCTGCCGCTCGGGCCTACCGGATACGGCGACTCCCCCTATGCCCCGTTCTCGACATTCGCGGGCAACGAGCTCCTGATCTCGCCCGAACTGCTCGTCGGGGAAGGCTTGCTGGAACCGGCGGAGGCCGATGCGGCCCGTCTCCCCGCGACTTCCCGCGTCGACTTCGGATCGGTGATACCACATAAAAAAGCCGTGCTGAGGCTTGCTGCGGAACGCGTCGCAACTGACGCCAGGCACGCGGAACGGTTCGCAACCTTCCGCCGGAACAACGCGGCATGGCTTGGCGACTATGCGCTCTTCGTCGACATAAAAGAGGAGTACGATGGACTCGCCACCAAGGCCGGATCCCCGAACTCGGCGTGGAACGTGCACTGGCCCGAAACGCTCGCGCGGCGTTTTCCCGCGGTCTTGTCCGAACGTCGGAAACGGCGCGCCGGGAACCTGGCCTTGGTCGAAGCCGAGCAGTACCTGTTCCGCGCCCAGTGGGACGGGTTGCGGCGCGCCGCGGCCGCGAAGGGAATCAAGATCATGGGAGACCTGCCCATATTCGTCGCGATGGACTCCGCCGACGCGTGGGCGTACCCGGAACTCTTCGCCCTCGACTCGTCGGGGCATCCCAGGGAGGTGGCGGGGGTTCCCCCTGATTACTTCGCGGCTGAAGGCCAACTGTGGGGCAACCCTCTCTACGAATGGGAGAGGCACCGTGCTGACGGATTCGCCTGGTGGGTATCGCGCATCGAGGCGGCCCTGTCGCTCTACGACTTTGTGAGGATAGACCATTTCAGGGGCTTGGCCGCCTGCTGGTCTGTGCCAGCGGGCAATTCGAGCGCCAGATATGGCGTCTGGAAGCCGGCACCCGGCGAAGAGTTGCTCTCGACCCTGGAACGACGCCTGGGCGGCGACCTGCCAATCGTCGCCGAGGACCTTGGATTCATCACGGAGGACGTACGGCGCCTCAGGGATGACTTCGGCCTTCCGGGAATGCGGATCCTGCAATTCGGTTTCGACGCCCGAGAATCGGGCCGCGGCCTCGATCCGGCGAATCCCTTCCTGCCCCACAACTACATCCACGACTGCGTAGCGTACACAGGAACCCACGACAACGACACGCTGGCCGGGTGGCTGGCACAGGCGAGCGCCGCGGAAAAGACGTTCCTGGGCGAATACCTGGGCTACGAACCCGCCGATCCGGCGCGGGCCCTGGTACGGGAGGCCATGAAAAGCGCCGCCGGGCTGGTAATCGTGCCTGCGCAGGACGTACTGGGACTGGGTACCGAGGCGCGAATGAACGAACCGGGCACCATTGGCGCCAATTGGACGTGGCGGCTCGAAGCGTCCGCTTTGACTCGGGAACACGCCGCGTGGATGCGAGGCATGGCGGCAATCTATGCGAGGCTGCCCCGGGCTTGATCGGATCAGGGAGCCGCGCGGCGTACCTGAAGTACCCTGTCCTCCGGCGCGAGTTCG
>CAZKJA010000355.1:0-4120 GCA_964552925.1 uncultured Treponemataceae bacterium | reverse complement strand
CGGCTTTCGGATCGGTTTTGTCGACGATTGCCCGGATTGCCCGCACAGACAGCTCCACGACGCTGGATCGGCTCCTGATTCCATAGGGGAAACCAGCCCGATCCGCGAGGTATGCAAAACGTTCGGCTGGCAACATTCGTCTGGCTGCTTCGAGATACTTAAGGCCGCCGACACCGGAATCAAAAAAAACTATCGGTTTATCCATGCGCTATCTGGACACGGACTGGTATGTAATCATGCGCCAAACAGACCCTCGAAGGTCTTTTTTGCAGTCTTGGAAGCATCGCGTGCGGATCCCCCTGAAATCTTCGAGGGATCGGGTTTGAAGTATTCGCAAAAATTCATTCGCTCCTTGTCCTTGACGACATCCGGAACAGTCTCGAGGCAATCGTGATACGCCCCGAGTTTAAAAAACAAGCAATGCACGCACGAATGCAGTTCGCGGCCGCAATCGACGCACAGGTCGCGGAAACCGATTTTCCCTTCGGGCAAGGGAGAGCCGCAGAAGGAGCACATGCACATAGTTTAGGCGCTACCCCTGTTTTGTTCAAGCGTCAAGCCTGGCTCTTGAGCCGAGCCCCGTCTTGCGTTATCCTGAAGCGCGGCACAATTCGGATCCAAGGCAAGCGGAGGATGCTCCATGTATGATTTCAAGCGCTGCGTCGCGAGCGCATGCGACGCGACGGCCTTGCACGGTTCCGAGCACTGTGCCAAGCACCATCCGGACGCGGCGGGGTACGCCGCATCATTGCTGGTTTCGCTAAGCGGCAAAGACCTGATCAAGAACATGAATCTGGAAGGACTCACGTTCGAGGGAGCCGATTTCACCGGCAAGCGTTTCTATTCCTGTTCCTTCTCGGGTTCGACCTTCATGAACATAACCTTTGCCGCCAGCACCTTCCGCATGTGTTTCTTCAATTACTGCATCGCCGATTCCTGCGACTTTTCCGGCATCGACGCGCAGTTCTGCTCCTTTGCGGGAACAAGATTCTCCAATGTCTCTTTCGAGCATTCGGAAATTGTCCACAACAATTTCGACGGGGCCAAGACATTCGATTGCACTTTCAATTACTCCAATCTGTACAACTCTCGCTTCATCCTGTCGGAGTTTGAAAAAACCGATTTCAAGGATTGCAACCTGAAACGTACATTCATAATACCCGCCAAGGAGAACGGCGTATCGTGGCATCTTTCGAACACCGAGGAAGCGATCAGGGAATTGGACAGGCTGGAAATATGACGGTTTTCTTTCATTATTCATTGCACGGCTTCGCCAATGTCTACCTGATCGGCAATGACACAACAATGGAGGCTGCTATAGTCGACCCGGCGTCATTCACGATAGGACTCCTGAATTTTATCGAGGACAAAGGATACAAGGTCAAGGCGGTTCTGATTACCCATAACCACGCCCACCACGTGGACGGTTTGCGGACGTTGCTGCGCATATACGACGCCGAAGTATTCTACAGCGGTTCCAGCCTTGGCGAGCTTCAATGCACAATGGTCAATGACGGGGACATTTTTGATATCGGAGGACTCAAGGTGCAGGCCTTGTCGGTACCAGGGCATTCTGCCGATTCGCTCGTGTACCATTTAGACAAGATAGTTTTCACCGGCGATACGCTCCATGCTGGACTCATAGGAAAGACAATGAGCCAGTACAGCAACCGCTTGCTCAAGGAGCAGCTGACGAAAAAGGTCCTGTGCCTTCCGGATGACACGGTGGTCTTGCCGGGCCACGGCCCACCCTCGTGCATCGGTGCCGAGAAGCAATTCAACCTGGGCTGGCTCAAGCCGCAAGCTGAAAACCAGTACGGACCGTACGACTTGTTCATTTGACATGATTCTGGCTTTACAGCCGGATTTTCACGAATTATACTCCCTTGATTCCTGGCGGGGCTGCCGGCTCCCATACGTCAACGAAACAGGAGAACGCGGATGAAGTCTACAAGAATGACAGCGATCGCAATGGCAACTTTACTGTTCATGGGATATGCATCTGCTTGGGCCGCCGACGATATCCTCGGCCTATGGAAGATCATCGACGACAAGACGGGCAAGCCCACGGCGTATGTCCTTTTATACCCCAATGGGGGGAAGCTATACGGTCGCATGATGGCAACCATCGACAAGGAAACCGGAATCATAGACGATACCCTTGCCATCCAGAAAAGCAAGGCCGACGCCTTGGCCGGAGATCCGCCGTATTGCGGGCTCGATTTTGTCTACGAGCTCCAAGGGAAAGGAAGCGATTGGAAGGGGTCGATCATAGACCCGAAAGACGGCAAGGAATATGCGTGCACCATCAAACGCACGGGTAATCAGCTGGTGGTACGAGGCTCGCTCAAGGGTTCCGGTGGCCTGCTTGGCCGCAACCAGACCTGGCTGTTGGCCAACGCGCGGGAGATGCCGGCCGGCTTCACAATTCCGGATCCCAAATCGTTCGCGCCCAAGATCCCAAAAAAGAAATAGGCTGCAGGCCCATCCCGCAGAACACGAACTTCGCGGGATGGGCTTAAACGCGTTCCACGGCAAATCTTCGGGCGGGATGCGCAATGCATTCCTGAGCCTCGACAATGGCCAATTCCTCCATGCCAAGCCCGAGCGTTTTTTCCAGTATCCCGTACAAGGCGGACGCAGAATGCTCGATCGCGATTTCGATATCCCGCTCTTTCAGGTAATAACCAAGGAACAACGCACTCACCAAGTCACCCGAGCCCTTGGGCGGTACCGGGAAGTCGATCAACGGCGTGGATACGATGAAACGCCTTCCCCCATCGCTCACCAGAAAACCTATGCTTCGTTCCGCGCTTGGCTTGAAGCTCGTAAGGATGACGATTTCCGGTCCCATCGCGTGAATGGTTCCCACCGCATGCAAGGCGCTCCCGAGCGAATCGATCGCGATGCCGCTTAAAAGCTCAGCTTCAAAATGGTTGGGAATAACGATGTTGGCGCGCGGCACTGCCTGCTCCCGCATGAAGACGGACAAGTCCGGCTTCACGTACAATCCTCCCGGAAAATCGCCCATCACCGGGTCGCAGCAGTAAAGCGCCGCGGGATGGGCCTTCCTGACAATATCCACCGCTTCCAGGATGGCTTCCCCAGTCCCGGCATCGCCCATATACCCGGACAATACCGAGTCGCAACCGGCAAGGATTCCACGCGAATCCATGCTGTGTACGATGCCCCGGATGTTGTCGGAGCCGAAGGTTGTGCCGCACCAACCCGGTTTCCCGGTATTGTAGGAGAATTGGACCGTATTGACCGGCCATACGTCTATGCCCAAGCGTTCGAGCGGGAAAACCGCGGATCTATTGCCGACATGGCCGTAGGCGACGTGTGATTGGATAGACAGGACGTTCATCTGTATGATACTCCCTTGTGCATTGCGCGTCTGCCATGGAATTTCTCGGCTTGTGTCAGGCTGTGAACAAGTACGGTGTTCAACATATCCAATCCCCTGTCCGTTGCCCTCCAGTTTCCGGAATCACAGTGTATCTTATCCGGGAACACGCGAGGCAGGGAACCAAAAACATCCCGCGCGTCGAATCCGAATCGTGATTTAAACGCGGCGGGGTCGAACCCTGTCCGGGTACGCATCGAAGTCAAAAGAAACTCAAATTCGGCGTCAATGCCGTCGACCCGTATTTCCGTCGTACTACCTGCGGGATCCAGGTAGTATTCCGCGTCGTCACGGCTATTCTCCATGCGTATAAACGAACCATCCGGCATCGATACATTGCCGACACCCGATGGGCCGAGGGCAAACCAATCGCCCAACATCCAGTACACGCCGTTGTGCCTGCATTCCTGGCCCGGTTTTGCCCAATTGGAGACCTCATACCTCTCGAAGCCGGCTTCCTTGAGCACGCCGGCAGCCGCGTCGAACTGGTCCGCGCGCAGGTCTTCATCCGGCAAATCGACCAAGCCCGCCTGAGAATCCTTCCATAGCGGAGTACCCTCCTCTACGGTCAATTCATACAACGATACATGCCCCGCGCCGATTCCGGCCAGGAACTTCATGTCGCCGCAAATCCCGTCGACGGTCTGCCCCGGCAATCCATAGATCATATCCAGCGACAATAGTCCCTTCCATGAGGCTGCCATCGATTCAAGC
>CAZKJA010000354.1:3477-4128 GCA_964552925.1 uncultured Treponemataceae bacterium | reverse complement strand
CACATTGCCGAGTGGCGGCTCCCGCCTGGAGAATTAATTGACCAGCTTGTCAGTTCGTGTAACCATCGACGAAGAAGCGGAGGGACAATCCCGCCAGTTCGATCGAGCCGGCGTCGATGCTGTCCACGTCGAACGGGTAAATTGCCAATTCCAGCACCGGGTCGGACGATGCCTCGTCGAACCTGGCCAGATTGCCATCTCCCATTCGAAGGGCCACCCGGGTCCAGTCGTCGGTGACCTCGAACGTTTCCTGGAATTGGATCGGTGTCAGTCGATTGTCTATGAATCCGACTTGCCGCATTGCAAGCGTCACGCCCTTGCTGGCGAAAGGCGCCGAATACGAAGGCGCTGTTTCCCTGTCCGGGTCGTCGTAAAACAGCGATCCGGCGGACCGCCTGACCCATGCTGACAGCTCATACTTGCCTGGAACCAAACCCGGCGAGGAGTCAGCGGGGGCAAGGTACATCCGTAGACCGTAGAGCGCTTTGAGGTCAAGCCGGACGATGCGAAGGTCGTCGACGTGCACCGTCTGCGCGCCCGCGTTCAGCGCGAATTTGATGCGGGTATCCGCGGCGGGAATGGTGAAGGGGTCAAGGGTATGCCTGGCGGTTGCCAGCAAAGAGGAATATGCCTGGGGGAAATCGATATCCG
>CAZKJA010000354.1:2833-3467 GCA_964552925.1 uncultured Treponemataceae bacterium | reverse complement strand
GAGGTAGTTTACCTTGGATTGCGGAATGAACAATGTCAGCTGGTAGGTATGGCTGGTATCGGGTGAATCAAGTATGATTCCTCCGAAACCTGGCTCGAGTCCTGCCCAGTCCGTATCGTCGGATGCGAGCGAAAGATACTTGCCGTGTTTCCCTGCAGAACCGGCGGCCACCAACGTTGCCGTTGCCGCCGCCGTACCAGCGGTTTCCCAGCCAGCCGGCGTGGCCCCGACTAGATCAGTCTCGAAATATGGGTCTCCAGCCAGATTGACAAGTTCCAGCTGCCAGGTATCCTCGTCGGCAGCGAGCGTAAAACCTCCCGATGTAATTGTGGTGCCGACGGTACCGGTATCGGTCAGCGTCATATACTCGTAGGAATTGCCCGTGATTCCCCGCCAGGCCCAGTCCCAGGAACCTGATAGATCAAGATCAGTCCCCCCGTCGGCGTTAGTGGCGACAGAGGGGGCGGCTAGCGGAAAACCGGAGATATAATTGATAGTCGAGTCGTAATACTCATCCCCGAAGGTCGGCGGAAAGTCGCAGGCGGAAGCGAGCGCTATCGTCAGTATGGATAAAGACAAGGCCGCGATCAATGAATGAACTGAGACTCGAACTAGCTTTCCTGAACCTGACATT
>CAZKJA010000354.1:1200-2823 GCA_964552925.1 uncultured Treponemataceae bacterium | reverse complement strand
GGTACATACCCATAATATACCTCATTATCGGCTCGCGATCGAGTGTCCGTACAGTCTACCTGAAAATCCCGGCGGTATGCCTGAAGTTGAGAATTTTGATATTGTCACTCGACGACTCCAATTCGCCTGAGTATACGAGGTACCCCGGATCGCTTCCTTTGTTCAACTCGCGGAATCGGAACAGGTTTTTTTGGAAGTCGGGATGCCAACTCATCGCTGACTTTATCTCTATGCCCAGTGGCTCCGGTCGCCGATCCAGGACGAGGTCCACTTCGCTTCCATTGCTGTCGCGGTAAAAATAGAGGTTGCTTTCCTTGCCTCGGTGGACGCGCGCCTTCAACGCCTCCATGACGACCATATTCTCAAAAAGATTGCTGAACAGCGGATCACGCCCGAGTTGCTCCGGTGTTTCTATTCCGAGCAGGTAGACTGCGAGTCCCGGTTCGACGAAGTAGAGTTTTGATGTTTTGACCAGGCGTTTCCCGTAATTGGCGTGGAAGGGGCGGAGCTTGTACACAATGTAAGAGGCTTCCAGGATCGATAGCCATTCCTGTACTGTCTTGTGCGATACCCCGATTTCGCCCGCCAGGGCGCTCGCGACAAAGAGCTGTCCTATTCTCCCCGCGAGCAGCCTCATGAAGGTTTCAAACTTGGAAAGGTCCTTGATCATAAGGAGGGTCCGCACATCCCGCTCTACGTAGGTCTGGAAGTAGTTCCGGTACGCCCTGCCTGGTTCCTGCTTTTGGTCGTAGACGCGGGGCAGGAAACCCTGAAAAAGCAACGACTCACGTGACTGTGCCTGGTCCCCAAGCTCCTCGATGCTGAGAGGTAGCAGCGTCAAGACGGCGGTACGGCCCGCGAGGGACTGCGAAATAGCCGCTCCAAGTTTGAGCTGGTGGCTACCGGTCAGGATGAACTGGCCGTTGAGGCCCTCGCTGTCGCTTATCACCTGGATGGACGACAGCAATTCGGGGACTCGCTGTACCTCGTCGATGATGATGGGACGCTTGAATGCAGAAAAGAAGGCCTTGGGATCCTCGCTTGCCAAGGCACGCGATTCCGGATCTTCGAGGTTTGCATAGCCGAACTCGGGATGCTCATGGCGCACGAAGGTCGTCTTGCCGGACTGGCGCGGTCCGAGCACCGTCACGACCGGATATTGCTCCAACGCCAAGGCAAGCTCGCCCGCAAGCGTTCGCTGTATATAGTCCAAAGTATGCCCCCTGGAAATACAACTTCCATATTGCATACATTCTGCGCGCTGTCAAGAAGAACTGCTGGTCCTGATTGAAGCGCTTGGACAGCAGTTGCTTTTATCGCAAGTGAAAACTGGCTTTACAGCCTCACAAGTTCATAACCCCTCTTCCCCAGCCCGATCCGTTCCCCGTGCGACAACTGCAGTTCCGGCAGCGAATTTGGGTGCAGGGCGTTGAACTTGTCGTCGCCGGCTCCCGCCTTGCCGTCGAGAGCCGAGCCCGGCCATACAGGCGCGGCTTTTATGAGGTCGAAGGCGGCCTGGTCTATCGCGACAGGGTCGGTCGACGCCAGGAAGCCGATGTCCGGGACAACGGGCAGGTCGCTCCAGGGCGCGCAGTCGCAAAGCGGGACGACCTTCTGGACGAT
>CAZKJA010000354.1:0-1100 GCA_964552925.1 uncultured Treponemataceae bacterium | reverse complement strand
CCGCCGGGGCGCAACCCATCGCCAGGTTCTTTATAGCGCCGCCGAAGCCGGCCATCTCGTGGCCCTTGACGTGCGACATGACTATCATGCTGTCGGCGGCGAGCACCCCGCCGGCTATCTTGGCGGCCTTGAAGCGGGTGCAGGCGCCTGGCAACGGGACTTCCCGCCAGTCGTCGCCCTTGAGGCCGTCGGCTATGACGACGGGCGCCCCGCAGACTTCGGAAACGAAACCGTGGGCTATGGCGGTCTCAAGGTGGTCGACCGCGTTGGAGCGCTGGCCAGAATACAGCGTGTTGGTGTCGGTGAAGAACGGCTTGGCGCCGATACCACGCGCGAGGTCGGATGCGGCCCGCGCGAATACCGGGCTGATGTAGGAGTCGTTTCCTATCTCGCCGAAATGGATCTTTATAGCGCAGAGGTCGCCCTTCCTGACGGCATCGGGGGTGCTTTCGGCGAGCCTGGCCAACAAGGCGCGGATCTTGGCTATCGAACTTGTCCTGGTGCTCCGGGATCGGGCGTCCATGTAGTATACAGGTACGGGCATGTGGTTTCCTTGGAATAATAGTGTATCCGATATTCTACGGTATTAGTCATTCTCTGGTCGAGTATTACTTCTGTGCATTTCTGGATTGTGTTGAAAAAGAAGGCTGTCGGTAGTATGCTGTAATTACATGTATGCACGGAGGTGAATATGGAGCTATCGATTGTAAGGATCGGCAACAGCCGCGGGCTTCGCTTGCCTAAAGAAGTACTTGATCGCCTTGGATTTTCAGACAAGGTAGAGGCGGTGCTGGGAGAAAACTCCTTGACCCTGTACGCGGTCAAGAAACCGAGGGAAGGATGGTCTCTCGCCGCAAAGGCGATGCATGAGTCCGGCGATGATGAACTGATGATTCCAGACGTTCTTGATGACGATCCGGTAGAGGCTAATCCGTGGTAGCCCGGTTCGATATTTGGTGGGTCGACCTGGATCCTGTACGTGGCAGCGAATATGCCAAGACGAGACCGTGTATCGTTGTGTCCCCCGACGAGCTGAACGAGACGCTCAGAACGGTCGTCGTGATGCCCATGACAACGATGACGAGACCGTGGCCATGGAG
>CAZKJA010000353.1:0-4135 GCA_964552925.1 uncultured Treponemataceae bacterium | reverse complement strand
ATCAATAGAAACAAGATTTACATGATAAGAAAAGATTAACAAGATAAGAAAATTTAGAATTTAATCATTTTTCTTAATTGAATCATGTTAATCTCTTCGATTTCATCATGTACATCCTGTCAAATTCTTGGAGAGGCGAATCAACGTAACGTAGATCGATACAAGATGTAGTAGGTATCTGATTCAAGTGGATACCCTGTTAAGGAATCGGCAATGATGTATGAACCATTCAGCAAATACCTTCATTTGCTTAGTCATGATCGGGGCATTTGGGTTAAAAAGCAGCAATTGGTCTTGGATGTTTCATAGATCGCCGGGAATTATTTCACACCCGACGGGTAATTATTTCACAGGGAAGCGGTCGCTTGCAACGGCCGTACGGACGTGACAACTATGCTCGGCGCCCCTTGGTCGTCTGTCACGGTGCCCGTGACAATCAGGGGCCGCTGGTCGAGGAGCAGGTGGCGGAACCGCGCGTACGCCTCGGGGAAGAATACGGTCTCGTACAAGGCCGTCTCGTCCTCGAGGCTGACGAAATCCATTGTCTGTCCACCAGAAGTGAGCACCTCCTTCTGGGTGACAGGCCAACCGACAAGCGTGATGTTCCGGCCGACGTACTGTGGAATGTCGATCCCACGCACGCGGGGGACGCCGACAATCTTCGAAGCCCATAATACGAGCGGGTGGCTGTCGCGCAGGAAGCCGAGAGTCTCGAATTCGTCGTACAGTTCGCGTTCCCGGCGCATGTCGGGCGCGTGGGCTGGAGCGTTCACTGGCATGTTGGCGGGAACGCGGGCAATCGCGTCGCCAGGCAACCGGCGGGTGGTCGGCGGCGGGACCGGCCTTGCGCTCGACTCGAACAGGGAGGATTGGCCGGCATATTCGCATGCTCCGCCTGCACCGGCGTAAAGGAGAATCCTGGCCCGGCTTGCCCTGCCGAGGACGACTCCGCCAGAAGCGACTCCGCTGGAGGCGACCCCGGCTGAGCCGTAGGGCAGCGAATCGAAGGCGCCGGAGGCGACGAGCGACACTATGTCGTCCCTGGCCGGGCGAGTGTCGTGCGAGCCCATGCGAGCCGAAAACTCCGCGAGGTCGGCGAAGGGGCCGCGTCGCTCCCTTTCGGCGATTATGGCGTCGGCGGCTGTCCGCGACAGGCCGGCTATCGCCATAAGGCCGACGATGACGGTACCGTCCTCGCCGCGGTAGCGCCAAGCGCTCAGGTTGACGTCCGGTCCGCGCACGGAGAGTCCCATGCGGCGCGCCTCGCTCACGTACGCCTGGGGCCGGTAGTAGCCCCCCTGGTTCGACAACACCGCGGCGATGAACTCCGCCGGGTGGTGCACGCGGAGCCACGCCGACTGGAACGACACCATCGCGTACGAGGCGCTGTGCGGCTTGCAGAACGAGTAGCCGTCGAACGAGAGGAGCATAGCCCAGGCCGTCTCCGTCGTCGGGCCGTCGACGCCGTTGTGGGCGCAACCCGCGAAGAAGCGGTCCCGGTAGACGGCCAGCTTGGCGGCGCCGGCTTTCTTCGATATCACCTTGCGGAGCCTGTCAGCCTCGTCCTCGCCGAAACCCGCGAGCGCTATCGCCACCTTTGAGACGTCTTCCTGGTAGCAGACGATGCCGTAGGTCTCGTCGAGGATGCCTTCGAGCCGCGGGTGCAGGGGCTTCCAGGGCTTTCCCTTGAGCCTCTCTACGTACTCGGCTATAAGCTTGTTGGCCGCGGGGCGTATAATCGAGCTGTGGATGACGATGTGGTCGAAATCGCCTGCACCGGTTTTTTTCTGGAGCTGACGCATCGCCGGCGACTCTATGTAGAAGACTCCCATCGAGTCGCCGCGGGCGAGGGCCGCGACAGTCGCCGGATCCTCCGCGGGACGCCACAGCGCCTCGTCTATGTCGATGCCCCGCGCGCGCAGGTTGGCCAACGCGTCGCGTATGACCGCGAGCGAGCGGTTCCCGAGGAGGTCGAGCTTGACGAGCCCCGAGGCCTCGGCGCCGTCCTTCTCCCAGGCGAGGAGGGGGAAGCCCTCCGGCGAGCGCTCGACCGGCGCGTAGCGGCACATCGGCCCGGGCGCTATGACGAGGCCGCCGCAGTGGGTCGAAAGGCCGCGCGGCAGGCCTTCGATACGGCGCGCGAGGGCGAGTATCTCGTCCCAGGGTGGGTCGACGAGGGCTTCGCGGTCGCGGAGGTCGAACACGCGGCGCTCCATCGCCGAGACCTCGCCGTCGGAGAAACCGTAGGCCTTCGCCGTCTCGCGGAAAGCGGAGCGCGGGCGGAACGAGTTGTGGTTGGCGACGCGCGCGCAACGGTCGGCTCCGAAGCGCTCGATGACGCGGCGTATAAGGTCAGGCCGCTCGTCCCACGCGAAGTCGACGTCGATGTCCGGAGGGTCGAGGCGGGACAGCGTGAGGAAGCGTTCGAAGTACAGCTTGTACGCGATCGGGTCGACGTTGGTTATGCCGAGCGAGTAGGCGACGATCGAGGCAGCGCCCGATCCGCGGCCGCAGGTCCTGCTCGACATCGAGACGATATCGTCCATCACAAGGAAGTACGGCGCGAAGCCCTTGCGCCCGATGATGCCGAGTTCGTAGTCGATCCGCCCTATTATCGCGTCGGACAACTCTCCGTAGCGCCGTCGGGCTCCGGCGATCACTCGGGCGCGGAGTTCCGTGGCCGGGTCACGATTGTCGTCGCCCGGGCCGTGGTATTCGGGGAACACGAAGCCGTCGAAGACCGTGTCGAAGGCGCAGGATGCGGCCAGCTCGCCTGAGTTGCGGAGCGCCTCCGGCCACGAACGCAGGCGACGTTCGAAGTCGGCCGCGCTCAGGAACAATTCGCCCTCGGTCGCCGTGTCGCCCGTACCCAGCGTCCCTACAGTCTTGCGAAGCGCCATGGCGCGGAGGACAGCGTGCGCTGCGCGGTCTTCCGGGTCGAGGAAGGTCGCGTCGTCGAGCGCTACGAGCGGGATGCCCAGGCGCGCGGCAGTCCTGGCCGCCGCTACTGACGACGGCGTCACCGCGGCGTAGAGGGTCGGCACGCGTCCGGCCAGCGCCTCGAGGAGGACAGGCGAGGTCGTCGCGAGCGCCAAGCCAGCCGCGTCCTCCCGCAGCGCCTGGACAAGGTCGAAGCCGGCCCGGGCCTTATCGCGGTCCTGTTCCGCGGCCTTGGCGAGGGTAAGGCACTCGCAGAGCCGCGAGAACCCGGCTCTGTCCCTCACGAAGGCGAAAATCCGGCCGGGGGATCCTTGCTCCACCTGTGTCGCCGACCCGGTTGCCGCGGAAACCGTTCCCGTACTATCGGCGGAGGGCTTCACCGACAGTTCGGCGCCGATGACGGGCCTGAGTCCCGCCTCGCGTGTCGCCTCGAGCGTCGAGTGCAACCCGTACAGGTTGTCGCGGTCGCATATAGCCAGGGTTTTGGCGCCGTACTCGGCGGCCCTGGCCGCGATATCGGCCGGGCCGCGGACGCCGTATAGCAGCGAGTAGGCCGAGCGCACGCCGAGCCGGGAAGCGGTCATGGCGGACCGGCCTGCTGCCGGCAAAGCGGAAGCCCGTTCCCCAGGCTTGAGACGCGGTGTTCCGGGCGCACGAGGGAGCAGGCCCGGGTGACGGCTGCCGGGCCCCAACGCGACCTGGAGCGGTCGACGGCGGCCTGCACTCGTTCCAGCCTGCCTTGGCCGTCGGGGGCGAACAGGTCAGGCTCGCGCCGCGCCGGAGCCAGGTCCGTGAACGACACGCCGAGTCCCCGCAGGCGTACCCTGCGCGTCGCGGCTCCAGCAAAGGCCCTGTCCGCTGCGGCCGACAACTCCGAATCAAGGACGAGAGGCCGGCGCGAGCGCTCCTGCGCGTCGGTTCGTATGCCGTCGGCGTAGCGTATGACGACGCGGACGCGGCGGGCCGCCAGCAGGGCCTGCCGCAGTTCCAGTCCCGCGTCCTCGACGGCGGACACGAGAGCGGCCCTGATCCGTTGCCTGTCTGTCTCGTCGGCTTCGAAGTCAGCGGTGCGGACCACCGAGCGCTCGCCGAGGTTGCCTGGCGCCACGCTCGTCGCGTCCAGCCCGAGGGCGGCATCCCTGAGCGCCGGGCCGCGGCCGCCGAACAGCGCGAGCGCCTCCGCGTCCGACAGGGC
>CAZKJA010000352.1:0-4142 GCA_964552925.1 uncultured Treponemataceae bacterium | reverse complement strand
AGCGTGTTCTTCATCCAGAACGAGAGGCGCCGGTCCTCGCCATAGACGAAAAGCATCCCGCGGCCGTCCGCAAGTTCCTTGCGGTGCATCAGTCCGGTCTCCTGCTCCTTCGGGCTGACGGCCAGCTCGACGACTATTTCCACGCCGCCCGAGCGCAGGCTTGCCGTCGCCAGGCCGGATTGCGGCCGTCCGGGGCGGTAGGCGTCTGAGTTCCCGCCGGCGGCAGGAGACGAACCTCCTCCAGCGCACGAGGATGCGACCAAAAAAAACAGCGCCGTCAAACAAACGGCCGCTACTTTGCGGGTACGATTCACAATGACCTCCGAAACCAGTCGCGGACAGGATACCCGCTTGGCTGAAGTCGGACAAGCGGGTTCACGAAAAGCGGATTTATCGTTTTTGCGACGAGCGGTATTCGGATTCGCGGCGGCTCAGGATTATCACGACGCCGAGGCCATCCTCATTCTGCAGGTCCTCAAGTTCGGCCATCGCTCCTACGAGTTCCATTTCAAGCGAGTCGCGGCGGCGCCCTACAAGCGTGCCATAATAATTGGCTATTTCAGGCTGGACCGGCCCCTCGAACACATGCTGAAGGTAATTCTCGTCTTCAGGCGGCAAGACGATATCCTTGGCGGACACCGCGCAGAAGGAGCGCTCTTCCCCGAAATCGTACGACACCTTCACGGAGCGGGATCCCTTGAGGTAGAAATATTTTAGAACTTCTTCCGCCACCCTCATCAACTGCGTCGCGTCAGACTTCATGTCGCCTCCATTCCCGGAACCACTCGAGGACGGGCAACAGCAGACCCGCGGTCAGCCCGCCGGCGAACCCGTTGTTGTAAAGGTTCAAACCGCCGTGGAGGGAACCAACCACTTGGACCAGGATATAATGCAGCATGCCCGCGACGAAACCGGCCGCGGGGCCGTACTCGCCGGCCACCGGGGATACCGCGGTGACGAACAGTATTGCCAGCTGGCTGGAAGGGGAGCCGATCCCGTAGCGGGACATGGCAGCCATCGCCAGTGCGCCGAGCATCGGCGGCAACGCGTTCCGGGGATGTTTGCCGAAAGCCGAAAAACCTACGATTGTAAACAGGCCCCCGAGCATCGGTCCATTCCACGAGGCGCCGATGGCGAGCATGACGCCCGAAGCCAGGAATCCCATTATGCCCATGTTCACGAGGCTCGCGCCAAGCCCGTAGTAGCGGACAAAATCGCTTACGAGGCGGCCCGGAGAGGCGAGTATACGACGATATGAAGAAGCCCAGCCGGGATCGATCACCACGCCGGCGACTATCATCGCCACGAAAAGTGCCGCAAGGTACGGCAACACCTCGAGCGGTCCGGTTTCGGCCCAATGAAAGCCGCCTGTCAACGGAATCCCCAAGGCTTTGAGCACCGACATCACCACGGTACCGATCAAGCCGGCGGTAAACCCGAGGTTGTACAGGTTGTAGCCGCGATGGAAGTCGAGCGCGTGCCTGGCGATAGGCGACAATACGAATCCCACGGCCGCGCCTCCCACAAGCGCCGCCAGGATATTCCAAGGTACGGGTATCCCGAACCCGAAGGCGATCTCGCTTGAGAGAGGCGCAAGCGCGGTGCCGAACAACGCCACTATGATGTTTTCGCCGAAAGGACGGCGGCTCGCCCGGGAATACAGGTACGCGCCGAGAAAACCCGGCCAGATGTTGACGACATTCTTGCCGAACAATGAAAAGCCGGCGATAGTGAATACCGCCGCGATGACAGGCCCGGAAATATTGATGCGTGAAGCCTGGAGCAAACCCAAGGCAATCAGTACGCAAAGAGCGGAATTGAAGAATGCGGCTCCGGGGCCAGCGATCTTCGTGTAGTCATTGATGAGTATGTCAGGGCTTACGATGATCCTGCCTATACCGATGACTATCGACGCGGCATCGAACCTGGCAACAAACAGACCGAAAAAGGCAAGGAAGACGCTGAAGACAACAAGTGCCACGCGCGCCCGTTTCGCGTCGAGTTCCAGACTGCTGGGAGGAGGGATATACGGTAATTGTGACATCGTGTCGCTATTTTTGACGAAACAGCGATCGCCGTCAAGAAAAATAATGTGGATTCTTCTTCTTGACATGCTTTTAAGGCAACCGTGATACTGGCCGGGGAGGTTCCGCGCATGAAATTGCTGGTATTCATCCTCAACCAGGAGGAACTGCTGGAAGAGGTGCTGGAAGCCTACGTCGAGGCCGGGATAAACGGCGCGACAATCATCGATTCCGAAGGCATGGGCCACTTCCTCGCCAACGAAGTACCGCTGTTCGCCGACTTCAAGGACTTCATGAAGGGCAACAAACCCCATAACAAGACGATCCTCTCGATCGTCGCCGACGAAACGGCCGTGCGGGGACTTAAAAGCATCCTGGACGATGCGATCGGAGGCTTGGACAAACCGGGAAGCGGCATAATGTTCACGGTGCCGGTCGATTGGGTTTCGGGCTTTTCAAAAGCCGATGGCAAGCGGGAGGATCCAAAGCCATGACGAAATTCGCGACAATTCTAAAGCCGTCAAGCGCCGTCGTCGGACTCGATGCGGCAGACAAGGCTGGCGCGCTCGCAGCAATCACGCGTTTACTGGCTTCGGGCGGTGACGCGGGCAAGGCGCAGGCTTTGCTGTCCAAGGTGATAGCCCGCGAGGAGCTTGCATCGACAGGCATAGGCGAAGGCGTCGCCGTCCCCCATGCGGTGTCGCCCGACGTTTCAGAGACGGTCATGGCGGTCGCCAGGCTCGCGAAACCTATGGATTTTGCCGCAATCGACGGTCAAGCGGTGGACCTGGTATTCCTTCTCGTCGGACCTGAAGGCAGTTCGGGAGAGCATCTACGGATCCTCTCCAAACTGGCCAGGCTCTTGAACGACCCGGAATTCAGGGCCGCCGCGAGAGCCGCGCCCGACGGGGCCGCCCTTGCCGGCCTCCTGTACGCCGAGGATTAAACAAGCGCCGGCCATATGTGGCCGGATGCACCCCAACTACATTAAAGGGGCTGTCCAACTTGATGGACAGCCCCGCGGTGCTCGTGTGATCAAACTCTCGATTTAGTACGATTTGCCTTCACGCGGCTTCCGGGATTTCCGGAGCAGCTTGCGGCGCATCGCTTTTTCCTTGCGGTTGCGGATCGCGGAGGGTTTCTCGAAGTACTCGCGTTTTTTCCACTCGCGGATGATGCCCTCTTTTTCGACCATGCGCTTGAAGCGCTTGATCGCCTTCTCGAGCGGCTCGTTGTCGTCTACGATGATCTGGCTGATAAAAAATCACCTCCCCTCGATCGCGGGAAGTATTGTACGGATTGGAGGACTCTTGTCAAGACCGACAAGGGTCTCCGGATCGCAGGCCACCTCGGCCACGCGTAGCTCCCAATGCAGGTGCGGCCCTGTAGCCAATCCGGTCGCCCCTACCGTTCCTATCGCCTCGCCCCGTCCGACGATTGCGTCCTGTACGACCATCATCGTCTCCAGGTGCATATATATTGTAAAAACGGCCGGAAAATGCTCTATGACGACGGTGTTGCCGGTGACTATCCTGTACTCGGCCATCGCCACACGCCCGGAAAGCGCGGCCCGCACCGGCGTACCGCTCGGGCATCCGTAATCGACGCCCCAGTGGGTAGAGGCGTCCACGCCGCCGTCGGCGTACAGGTAACGCCTCCTGGTCCCGAACAGCGAAGTACGTCTTTCGGTATCGACGGGCCGCACGAATTCGGTCAGCGACTGGCTGGCGGCGGGATTGGCGCCTGCAAGGAGAGCCCTGTAGCGCACTGCCTGTTCCGTCTTGCGCGGATCCGGATCGATCCTCAGGCTCGAGAGCGCCGAATCCAGCCATATATCTTCACGATCAAACGTCCTGTCCGCAACATTGAACCCCGCTTCCGCGATTGTCTGGCCGAACGGTCCTGAAACCAGCATCCTGGCGTCCCCGGGCGCCGCATCGGCAGGCACCGCGAACATGAACACGATGGCGCGAGGATAGTCTGGACGGGCCGGCGTCGCGACGGAAGCGGTGATCCAGGGCCGGCCACGCCCGACCAAGGGGGTGAGGAAACCAAGGTGGCGGGGACTCTTCCTGCCGTCTGCGAAGACAACAGCCAGCGTACAGCCGTATAGCGCGG
>CAZKJA010000351.1:0-4155 GCA_964552925.1 uncultured Treponemataceae bacterium | reverse complement strand
AGTTTCTCCGCGACCATCTCGACGGCGACCTTGACCGCGGCCGCGCCAGTGCGCTTGCCGTTGCGGGTCTGGAGGATGAAGAGTTTGCCCTGCTGGACCGTGAACTCCATATCCTGCATGTCGCGGAAATGCTTCTCGAGGCGATCCTTGATCGCTACGAGTTGCTTGTATACGACGCCGTTCTTCTTCGAGAGCGTGGCGATCTTCTCGGGCGTACGGATGCCGGCTACGACGTCCTCGCCCTGCGCGTTCATCAGGAACTCGCCGTAGAACTCGTTCTTGCCGGTCGACGGGTCGCGGCTGAAGCAGACCCCGGTACCCGAATCGTCGCCCCAGTTGCCGAACACCATCGACTGGACGGTGACAGCGGTTCCCTTGAGGCCCTTGATGTTGTTGAGGTCGCGGTACTTGATCGCCCTCTCGTTCATCCAGGAACCGAACACGGCACCCATGGCGCCGAACATCTGTTCTTTTGGATCCTGGGGGAAATCCTTCTTTGTGGTTTTCTTGACAATAGCCTTGTAGGTCTCGACGAGTTTCTTGAGGTCGTCGGCGGACAACGCGGTGTCAAGTTCGACCTTCTTGGCTTTCTTGGCCGCGGAGAGGGCGTGTTCGAAATCCTCGTGAGGGCATTCAAGGACGACGTCGCCGTACATCTGGATGAAACGGCGATACGAGTCGTACGCGAAGCGCGGGTTGCCGGTTTTCTTCGCCAAGCCCTCGACGGCCTTGTCGTTGAGGCCGAGGTTGAGGATGGTGTCCATCATGCCAGGCATCGACTGGGCGGCGCCTGAACGGACGGAGACGAGCAATGGATCCACCGGATCGCCGAGTTTCTTGCCCATCGATTTCTCCAGGCGGGCGAGGTGCTCGGCTACCTCGGCTTCAAGCCCGTCGGGGTATTTGCGCTTGTTCTCGTAGAAGGCGGCGCAGACATCCGTTGATACGGTGAATCCGGGCGGGACGGGGATTCCAAGGTTGGTCATCTCGGCGAGGTTGGCGCCTTTGCCGCCGAGAACTTCCTTCATTTTGGCGTCGCCCTCAGCCTTGCCGTCGCCAAAGTAATACACGTACTTGATCTTTGCCATAGAGAATAATCCTCCATTAAGTCCGTATAAGTTACATGAAACCGTGGAAACTGTCAATTAAAGGAGGGTCTTTCAAAATGCAGACGCATTTTGAAAGAGCTTCCAAAACTTGCGCTGATTTCGTAGCATTTCTTGCTATTCGCAAGAAATGCGAGAAACAGCAAAGCCAATTTCATAAGTAACCGACTTATGAAATTGGCTCAAAGGCATGGAAAGACAAGGTTGAGCAAGGGTGAATTATTACTGTAATTATAAATATAAAGTCATCGTGATAACCGTCAGGTCGGAGCCGGAAACCTGGTTGACGAGTGATTCGAATTTCACATTCACTTTCTCGCATGCTTCCGAAAGGTAGGACAGATAGTACAACCCGAGGTCGGTATTGGATTCGCCTTCCGGTAATTCCTTGTAGAAATCCTGCAGGCTTTTCTTCTTCAGGTCGGCGTTCTTTTTTTCGTCGAACGCCTCTTTCATTTTTTCGTACTCGGATTCCTTGTTGTATATTGTTATCTGAAGTTTGCCTTGGGTGCCGATGGATGAGCCCCGCGATCCCAGCCTCCAGGACAAGTACACGAGTTCTCCCTTGCGTTGCAGGGATTCGAGTACCTGATGGCGGACTTTGGGGTCGAAAAGAACGGCATTCATGTCGACGGTTCCCTTGAAGAGGGCTTTCGCCTCGCGCTTGAGATTGTTGTTCTCGGCGTTGGCGGCCAGTTCCATCACATTGAGGGCTACGTATTCGGCTATCTTGGCTTTTTCCATATAGTCCGCGAGACCCGCGCGGATTTCCTTCACCAGCGTGTCGTAACCTTCGGAGCCCTTGAATTTGGCGATGATGAACCACGTGAATGGCCGGAGCGTGTTGAGGAACTTTTCCGAGAGAAGCAATTGGACGTTCTTCTCTTCTGGCAGGAGATTGGAATTCCTGCTGATGAAAGCCGACATTGGAGCGAGGACTGTCTGCTTGATCTCGGCGATATCCTTGTCCTTCTCGCGCATCGCGCTTTGCAGGAAACCGTCGTTTATCCGCGTCCTGTCGTCTATGATGTTTGCCGGGTTCTTGCGTTTCCAGTTCTTTATGACATCGCTGGCCAGGACCCGCTGGAAAATATACGCGTCGTACTGGCGGTACATCATCGAATAGGTGATAAGCTTCGAGATGTCCATGATGTCCTGACGGATTTTAACGAACTCGCTGTCGGAAATTTCTACTTTTGAAACATAATCGATAAGCATCATGCGTTGAAGGCTTGCAGGCGTGAAATGCTCCATAAGGATCCCGGACTCTTCGACATTGTCTGCCAGCCTGAATTTCCTTAGTTTTTTGTTATTCTTGATGAAAAAAGTGGTACCCGCGTCGGTGAGGACGACTTTGATTGGCAATTCCATTATTGGCTTGCGTTCCTGGGAACCCATCCGACGGCAACCTCCATTATTCCACGATTTACCAAAGCACGAATTATACCTGAACGGGGGACGAGTGTAAAACGGTATTGACGAGCGCGCGGCCCGCACCTAAGATCCCCTTACGACATGTTTCGGTCAATGTCCCTGCCGACATTACTATTCATATTGTTTTCCTCGGTGATCCAGCCTGGGCTTGAAGCGCAGGAAGCTTCTCGGACCCGCAGGGAAGTCACGAGATTCAAGCAGCGGCTGGATGGCGATCCATCCAGCAGTATTGACGATCTTGTGCGCCATATCTCCAGCACGCATGGCGAATCGTCGGCGATGCGGGATGTGGATACCGGCGCGGCCGATGTCGTGGCGGGATACGCCGTGTGGCCCCGGTCGGTTCCGGTCGACGATGCGCGCGAGCCGCGCATTGCCTTTGTGGTGGAATCCGAAGGCCCGAACGGACGTGGGTGGCCGGTCGCCGCCTTGCTTGCCGTCATGGACGCCGTGGCCGGCAATCCACCCGAGAAAGGCGTTTGCTTTTATATCGTCGACCGTGGAGCCATGCTGGAAACCGGCGCCGGCGGGGCCTTGTACCCCCGACGGCGAAACTTGCGCGAATACCTAACTGATGCCGGGGTAGGCGCCGTCGTTCTGCTCGACATCAATGGGCCGCCTGTACATATTGAAATGAAGTATTCTTCGCTTGGGCTACAGTCGCCTTTACACCTGGTCGAGATCTCGAGGAAGGCTGCCGCGCTTTCGCTCGGCGCATACGGCGATGATGGAATCGGGCAACTGCTCTCCGTAGCCGGTCTGGATGCGGGTTCGGAAATCCTCCGTCCCTGGTTGGCATCAGGCATCCCGGCGATTGCCTTGGAGTCTAAAGGCGGCTCGATCGCGGGTGCGACGGAACGGGACCTGGCAGGTTTTGCCTTGAGACTCGCTGTGATGGTACCGGACGGTGACTTGCATGGTTTTGATCGCGACTATCTGCGCTACCCGCTTCCCGGGGGCGTGATAACCTTCGACGATACGACCATAGTGGTCCTGTTCATCGCGGTGTGCATAGTACTGGGCGTGGCAGCTTCTTTGGGGATGTTGGGGGACCGAAAAAAAACCGTATCGCCCATAGGGCTTTTCCGCGAAGTGTTGACGGCATTGGCATTATCCTTGCTGTCATTCTGGACCGTCGCCACGCTTGTGAAGCTCGTAATGGGAGCGGTTTCCGGATCGCTGCTCGATGGCTTGTTGCTGGCCGGCAAGGATTTCCCGGCATGGGTCGCCTCATTCTCGCTTGCATTGCGGCTCGGGGCTTTCCTATCGGCGTACTTTGCCTTTTCTGGTCTGGCTTCAAGGTTCGACTTGCTTGGACGGCACGGACGCCTGGAGGCGGCCATGGCTGCAACCGCGCTCCTTTGCCTCGAGGCCATGGCAGCCATGGCGCTTATCCCCCCCGTTGTGCCGTTTTTCTTGATGGCGATACTCCTCGTGGCGTTTACGGCACAAAGTGCCGTCGCGTCCGGCTTGGGGCTCGTCGTTGTGGTATCGGTGTTGTTGCCGTATATACTGCGGGTTCTTTTCTCCTCCGCGGGAAAGACGGGAGCAGTCGTTACGATCCTTGAAGCCGGCTTGGGCGGAATCTCGGTCATGGCAAGCCTGGCCGCTCCCT
>CAZKJA010000350.1:3243-4157 GCA_964552925.1 uncultured Treponemataceae bacterium | reverse complement strand
CCATGCGCCGGGCCATGTACGATACCGCCGCGGTGCTGGCCCGGACGGCTGCCCACTTCGGAGCCGTGATAGTCCTCAAGGGATCGGTCACGTGGATAGGAACTCCCGACGGGCGGCTCTCGGTATGGGATGGCCGTGAACCGACCTTGGCGACCGCCGGCTCCGGCGATGTGCTGGCGGGGCTCCTGGGGTCTTTCCTGGCCAGAGGGATCGAGGCCAGGGACGCGGCGGAAGCAGCGGTGATCGTCCACGGTTTGGCCGGACGGCGCGCCGCCGGGGGCGGATTTTTCGAGGCATCCGATTTGATTCCCGCCGCGGCGGTCTTGGCGTACGGGAGGGGCGGCGATGGAAACCAGGGATAAGGATCAGATCGTCCATTATTACGACCGGAACCGGAGATTGGAAAAGGCGAGCCCCAACGCCCGCTTCATCAGCGAATACGCTGTCTCCAAGCGCCGGGGGATTATCCGTTCGATGATATCCAACAGGTCAATGGTCTTCATGTTCGTAGCCGTGGTATTGGCGATGGCCGCGTTGTTCGGGGGCAATTATTTTCACAATTCGAGGGCATCCGGCACGATCGGCGGCAACAGGCTCTCGGTCAAGGCCATGTGGTTCGAGGGCTATGCCTACGTCACGGTCAAGCGCGGGGCGAACCGGCCCGAATCCCCATTGAAGACGATCACGATAAGAGCCGAGCTGGATTCGGTGATCGCGGAGGGTGTCATGCAGATGGTGGACGCGGAATACCGGTTCAGGATGCCTGCCCCGAAGAAAACCGGGTCCGTCAGCGTTGTCGCGGGGCTTGCGGAGACGAACGGGCGCGTGGGCGAGTCGATAACCATGGTCGCCGCCGTCGACTAGCCGATCAGCGCGCCTTGACCCCATACCGCTTATTCGCTATGGTACCTCAA
>CAZKJA010000350.1:0-3233 GCA_964552925.1 uncultured Treponemataceae bacterium | reverse complement strand
AACGGGTCGAAAGGGGAAGGCGGCATGGTACAGTTCTACCTCTTGAGCGTCATAATGAATATCGTGGCGGGCTATGCGCTGATCTCGTTCGAGACCGGGCCCAAAGGCACGAAATTCGATGCCATCAGGGAATACCTCAAGGACACGACGATCCGCCTCGTCATGGGCATCCTGTGCACCACCGTCGGGTTTTTCAAGCTTCTCACGGTGATGCGAGGCGACATCCCGGTGATCGGCGATTTTTTTCCGAGCCTTGCGGGCATGGCTGCCGGTTTCACTATGCTCCTCGAGTTCTACCGCTCGAATTCCAACGTGACGACCACCACCATCGAGAAGCTCGACGCGATATTCATATCGAACAGGCGGATCGTCGGCATAGTGGCCATAGCCAGCGGATTGGTTCACTTCCTGTTCGCGAATGTCCTCTTCCTGTAGATGCGTTCCGTCGCCGGTATATCGCTTCGCGGTGCCTCCGTCTTCGTGGCCAGGCGCAAGCCTGGCGGCTCGATGGGCGGCAAATGGGAATTCCCCGGCGGCAAGCTCGAAGCTGGAGAATCGGACCGGGACGCGGCGATCAGGGAATTCCGCGAGGAATTCAACCTGGAGATCGCGGTCGGTCCGGCGATAGGCGAATCATCGTTCTGCAATTGCGGGAAGCAGTACGAATTGGTCGCCATGCTTGTGGGCTTCGAAGGCGAACCCCGCTCGCTCCACGAACACGATCAATTCCGGTGGGTCGCCGGCGAAGCGCTCGGGAAACTCGACCTGGCCGATTCCGACCGTTCGCTCCTACCGTTCATCCTGCCGCTACTCGTCTCCGCCTGCATCGAATAGGCCGAATTCCGGCTTGTCTTCCGGATTTTCGCTTTGGTTGAGAAGTATCTCGACCCGCGATTCGATCCTGTCGAGGTCTTTCTCGAGGCTTTTTGAAAGCTTTACGCCTTCCTCGAACATCGCCACGGCATCCTCGAGCGCGAGCTCCGGTTCCCGTATCCGTTCCGACAACTGTTCCAGCCGCTTGAGCCGTTCCTCGAAATTTTTCATTGCCTGACCTCCACAATGCTGGCGTCCGCGGCGCCTTTGCCAAACAGTATCGAGACGCGCGAACCCGGTTCCAGTTCCGATGAATCGCGGACCGCGCGGGCGGAAGGCGCTTGGCCAGACGAGCCGGCGCGGCGGACCACTGCGAATCCCCGGGCCAATATCGCCATCGGGTCGGCTGCCCTGAGTACGCCCGAGGCCGAATGCATCCTGTGGCGAGCGTCGATGCACGCATCCCGTATGCCCCTTGTCAAACCATCGAGCGCGTAGTCATAACGCTGGCGGGCAGGCTGCAGGGCCCTGTCCAGTCGCATCTCGAGGTTCTCCGCGGAGAACGACTCGACAAGCGTCCGGGTGCGTTCGATCCTTGCCTTCAGTCCGAGCACCAGGGAATCCGAAGCAGCCCTGACCCGCTCGAAGGCCGACTCGGCGCTTTCGGAAACGAGCTCGGCCGCGGCGCTCGGCGTTGCGGCGCGCAGGTCGGCGGCGTAATCGCATAGGCTCCAGTCTATCTCGTGGCCTACGGCGCTTATCACCGGTATGCCCGAGGCGGCGACCGCGCGCACGACGGCCTCGTCTGAAAACGCCAGCAGATCCTCGAGCGAGCCGCCGCCCCTGCCGATGATTATTACGTCGCCGAGGACGAACGTGTTGGCGGTCTTGAGTTGGCGGACCAGGCTTGCCGGAGCCTCGGAGCCCTGCACCGCGGCGGGCAGGATTGTCACGCGGATGCCGGCGTTGCGCCTGCCGAGCACCGAGAGTATATCCCGCAACGCGGCGCCGGTAGGCGAGGTGATGACGGCCACCCGCCGCGGGAAGGCGGGTATCGGCCGCTTCCTTGTGGTATCGAACAAGCCTTCGGCCGCGAGCGCCTGTTTGCGTTTCTCGAGCATCGCGAGGATGTCTCCCGCGCCCGAACTCTCCATCGAATCGACTATGAGTTGGTACTGCCCGCGGGCTGCGTAGACGCTCATGCTCCCGTACGCCCTGACAAGCGCGCCGTCGGCCGGTTTGAACGCCAGCTTGGCGGCACGGCCCCTGAACATTACAGCCTGCAGGGTCGCCCCGGCGTCCTTCATGGTGAAGTACACGTGCCCGGAAGACGCGGGTCGCCAATTGGATAGCTCCCCCTCGACGAGCACCGCGGGCAGGGTTTCTTCTATGAGGTTCTTGACGATCCCTGTGAGTTCGCTGACGGAAAGCGCCCTTGTTTCTGCCATCGGCGTACTTTAGCCTGCGGCCTGACGGCGGCGCAATACCGGCTTTCGGAACATCCTGCGCGGTTCGGGTGGAATAAACGATGGCGATCGTGTATAAATGATGCAATGAAACGCTTGATGCCGGCGATTCCAGCGTGTCCCCTGGACGGAAATTAGATGGACTATTTCTTCAACTTCGAAAAGCTGGGGTATCTGAAGGGCAAAAAGCCCGATGGATGCATACTCTGCATGGTCCGGGACGGGTCCGAAGACGTCGAGAGCCTGATCGTGCACCAGAGCGACCTGTCAATGGTTTCGCTCAACCTGTACCCCTACAATCCGGGGCACCTGCTGTTGTTTCCCAAGAGGCACGTCGTCGATATACGGGATTTATCGGATGGGGAACGCGTGGACCTCGACGCCCTGACCCGCCGTTGCCTTGACATACTTGACCGCACGCACGGACCGGCGGGCTACAACCTCGGGTACAACATGGGATTGGTCGCAGGCGCGAGCATCGAGCACCTGCACATGCATATAGTGCCGCGGTACCCCCGCGAGATCGGCTTCGCAGAACTGTTCGCCGGCAAGCGGGTCATCGTGCAGGATCCCCTCGAGACCAAGTCCATCCTGTCCGCCGCCTTCAGGGAAGCGCCCGGCGCTCCGGCAACGTCATAACGGCAGCACGACGAACAAGGGCTCGGAACCAGGGTTGACAAGGAAATCCCCGGTCACGGCCACATTTGAAACGCCGAAATGCGCATTGTCCCACGCCAGCCCGTCGAGCGGCCACTTGAGACCCTCGCTGTGCATTCCCGCCGCGCCGCCGGCGAGGGGAAAAACAGAAACCGTCGAGCCCGCGGTCACGCTGAACCTCGTCTCCGTTGCGAAGCGGACGATACGACAGGTGGCGGTGATCCATTCGTCGGGGCCCTCGGGGCGCTCGAGAAGGCTCCGGAGGGCCAGCAGGTGATCGAGGCGCCCGCCTCCTCC
>CAZKJA010000349.1:0-4173 GCA_964552925.1 uncultured Treponemataceae bacterium | reverse complement strand
CAACTTGACGCCTTGGGCCCTTCATTCCGAGTCATCTCGGTCACCTACCCCGCTGTCGACACGCTCGGGAAGCTGGCCGCCGGGGTACTCGCCATCCTCGACGCCGAGCGGGTGGAGAAAGCCACCGTCGTCGGCTCGTCCCTCGGCGGCTACCTGGCCCAGTACATCGTGGCGGAGCACCCTGACCGGGTCAGCCGCGCCGTCTTCGCCAACACATTCCCGCCGAACGATCTGATAGCCGCCAGGAACAAGTCCCTCGGGAAAGCGCTGCCGTTCCTGCCCGAGGCTCTGGTTGTCAAAACCCTGCGAGAGAGCTTCGCGACGAGAGTCTACCCGGCTTCCGGCAACGACGGACTGACGCTCGCGTTCCTTGACGAGATCGCCAGCGGCAGGATGCGGAAGTCCCAGGTGCTCGGTCGATTCAAGTGCGTCGTGGAGAAGTTCACGCCGCCTGACGTGGCTTCCCTGGGAATCCCCGTCATGATCATCGAGGCGGACAACGACCCGCTCGTCGAGGAGGAATTGCGCGCGCAGCTCAAGCGAACGTACCCTTCGGCCACCGTGCACACGCTTGCCGGCGCTGGACACTTCCCCTACCTGAACCGCCCGGTGGAGTATACGAGGTTGCTGACCGATTTCCTTTCCACGAGCACTACCGACGATCAACCATCACCGGGGATCTGAAGAAGCTGATACGGGAATTTGAACACAGTGCGATCCGAGCAGTGCGGAGGATCGCAGGGGGTTATAGGGGGTATCCCACCTATTGGTAGTTGCTGGATACAGATCCCCCAGCACCCCCTTGTAGGCGCGAGACTCGTAGCACCACAAGGGGGGATACCCCCCTTGAACCCCCTGCGCCGCTCAATATTTCGCGTCGCACCGTGTCTCCGTGGCAAATTCCTCGTAAATCAGGCTTCTTCGGGGGGAGTGAACATTTTATGCACACTGGCCCAGGCGTCGGCTTGTTCCGATTCGGTCAGCTCCGCCTCTTCTTCGCGCCAGCTTAGAAGCTCGGCGGGTATCTCGGCGAGGAAGGGCGATGGGACGCAGTCGACGGGCATCGCGTTGCGTCGCCGCTGCTTGCACGCGGTTATCAGGAGGCGCTTCCGGGCCCTGGTGATCGCGACGTAGAAAAGCCGGCGCTCCTCCTCGACGTTGCCGTCGCCTTCTTCCAGCGCGCGCGCGTGGGGTATCAGTCCGTCCTCGCAACCGGCGACGAACACAACCTCGAACTCGAGGCCCTTGGCGGCGTGTATGGTCATCAGGTTGACCTTGCCGGAGTCGTCAGCGTCCTGGTCGTCGCGGGTTATAAGCGATATGCGGTTGAGCCATGCGAACAGGCTGGGGTCGAGGTTGTCCGGGTCGTTCTCCCAGGTCTCGATCCCCTTGATCAGGCTTTCCACGTTGAGGAATTTCCACTTGGCGGCCTTGTCGTTGTGCTGGTTCTCCGACACGAGGTAGCCCCAGTAATCCAGGGTGTCTACGAGCTTGCGCACCTTTGCTCCCAGGTTTCGCTTGCCGAGCAACTCCTCGCGCTCGTATTCGAGCAGGGTGAGGAACGAGTCGATGTCCCCCCGGATGCGCTCGGGAAACTCGATCGAGCGATCGGTGCGGACAAGTTGCATCGCCCCCCGGGTCGAGCGGCCATGGTGCCTGGCTATGACGGTGAGCTGTTCGAGCGCGCGACGGCCTATGCCGCGCCTCGGGACGTTGGCTATGCGAATCAGGTTTATATCGTCGTCCGGGTTGGCTATCACACGCAGGTACGAGATGATGTCCTTGATTTCCTTGCGCTGGAAGAAACTTGTGCCGCCGGAGACCTTGTACGGCAGGTCAGCAGCGAGGAAAGCCTCCTCGAGGTAGCGCGTCAGGTTGTTCGTGCGGATGAGCACGCCGAACTGGTCGTAGCGCAGATGCTCCTTCAGCTTGATTTCCTTGATGGCGCGGGCGATGAACTCGCCCTCCTCGATCTCGCTCTCGGGGGCGAATACCTCGATGAGCGCACCGCCTTCGTTGGGGCTCTCCAGGTCCTTTTCCTTGCGGTTCGAGTTGTTCTGGATGACGCTGTTCGCCGCGTCGAGGATTGTCGTCGTAGAGCGGTAGTTGCGGTAAAGCGTCACTTCCTTGCGCTCCGGCCAGTCGCGCTCGAAGTTTGTGATGTTCTCGAAATTGGCACCGCGCCAGGAATAGATCGACTGGTCGTCGTCGCCGACGACGCAGATATTGTCGCGCGACAGGAGTCGCATAAGTCGGTACTGCTGCGTCGAGGTGTCCTGGAACTCGTCGATCATTATATAGCGGAAGCGGTCGCGGTATTCCTCGCGGGCCTCGGGGAACGACTCGAGGATGGCGATGGGCAATCCGATGAGGTCGTCGAAATCGACGGAATTGAACGCCTTGAGCGCCGCCTGGTACTCGTCGTACACCTTCTGGTACCCGTCGAGCGCGCCGTCCCAGTTCTTGCGGCCGATCTTGACGTCGGAGAATACCATGCCCGCCTTCTGCGCGTCGAATGTCAACGGGTTGAAGCCCATCTCCCGGGCGCAGTCCTTTATAAGCTGGGTGCGGTCGACCTCGTCATAGATGGAGAAATTGTCGCGCCAGCCCAGGCGGTGGATCTCCTTGCGCAATACCTTGACGCCGAACGAGTGGAAGGTGCTGACGGTCAGGTTCTGGAGCTTCTTGCCGGTCACCGCCCGCACGCGCTCGGACATCTCCTTGGCGGCCTTGTTGGTGAACGTGAGCGCGAGTATCGCCGATTGCGGGATGCCTTTATCGAGCATGTAGGCGGTGCGGTAGGTAATCACCCGCGTCTTGCCCGAGCCGGCCCCGGCGATGATCAGAACCGGCCCTTCCATGGCCGTGACGGCCTCGTACTGCTCGGGGTTGAGTTCTGCCTTGTAATCCAGGTGCATGCTTTTTTCTACACGCTCTTGGTGAAAATCGAGAGCGCCCCGATTCCCAATCCGACTACCAAGGACACGATGACGCCTGCAATAACAACACCTGCCGCCACAGCGAGGATCGATTTCCTGCGGTCCATGCCCAGGATCCATGCTCCGAGCGTCCCCGTCCACGCGCCGGTGATCGGCAGCGGGATCGCGACGAACAGCATGATGCCCAGGTACCCGTACCGCTTCACCATCGCGTGCACCTTGAGGCGGGTCCTGGCGACGAAACGGTCGAAAATACCCGCGTAGAACGCCCACTTGTACAGCAGCTTGTGTACTGTTTCCAAAAAAACGAACACGACCGGTCCGACGAGCGCGTTGCAGGCTACCGCGACAACCGCAGCCTCGAGGAGAGGCATTCCGCGCGCGACCGCGAATGGTATGGCGCCGCGCAATTCCGATATCGGCAGGAAGGATAGACCTATGGGGACGAAAAAAGTGGCTGGATCCATTGGCGGGAGTATAGTCGGAAGCTGGAAGCTTGGGCAAGGCGCGAGGGTGCCGACGAAGCGATGGCGCTTGAGCCAAAACCGTCCATGCCGTACTATCGACCTATGCCCGAACCGACCGGCCATGGCTTTCCCGACTCCTTCCATCCCCTCGTCAACGACTGGTTCGCGGAGCGTTATGGCGAGCCGACGCCGGTGCAGGCGGCCGCATGGCCGTTGATAGCCTCGGGCGAGCACGTGCTCGCCTCCGCCCCGACGGGCTCCGGCAAGACGCTGACGGCGTTTCTCGACGCCCTGTCGCGCTTCGCCTCGGGCTCGCTGCCGTCCGAAGGCCTGTCGGTGCTGTACGTATCGCCTTTGAAGGCGCTCAACGAGGACATCCGCCTCAACCTGATCGGCCCTCTGCATGAGTTGACGGCTTTTTTCGCCGCGCACGGCGGAACCTTCCCTAAAATCAGGGTAGCCTCTCGCTCCGGCGACACGCCTCAGTCGGAACGGCGCTCGATGGCTTCGAAGCCTCCTTCGATCCTGTGCACTACCCCCGAGAGCCTCTCGATACTTCTTGCCTCGCGGACCGGCATAGCCGCGCTGTCGACGGTGAGGCTCCTGATACTCGACGAGGTGCACGCGGTGCTCGGCAGCAAACGCGGCTCGGCCCTCGCCTGCGCCGTCGGCCGCCTGGCCCTGCTAGCCGGGGAATTCCAGAGGGTGGCGCTGTCGGCGACCGTCCGGCCCTTCGAAACCGCCGCCCGCTTCGTCGGCGCGTCGCG
>CAZKJA010000348.1:0-4209 GCA_964552925.1 uncultured Treponemataceae bacterium | reverse complement strand
GGGGCCTCTATCGTCACCTCTCCGCCGCGGAACTCGCGCGATGTCCACAGGTGTACCCAGTGGTCGGAAGGCAGGTAGGAGTCGCTCAGCTCGAGCGCCGGCTTGAGGACCGGCGCGACGAGGATGTCGCGGCCGTACAGGTACTGGTAGGATAGGCTCCGGAGCTCGGTTTCGTCCTCGTAATGGAGCCAGGTGTGGCGGATGGGCGGAAGGCCGCCCGACTCGTATTCGGCCATCACGGCCGCGTGGTACGGGGCAAGGCCGGTCCAGACCGAGCTCATCCTGGCGAAATGCGCAAGTATCCCCGTGTCGGTCCATACCTGCGCGTTCGAGTCCGGCCTCAGGCCTTCGTGGGTGCGCATGACCGGCGTGAAGGCCGCCATCTCCGCCCAGCGCATCAGGGTCTCGCGCGAGCGCTTGATCCAGAGCGCCGTCGTGTAGCCGCCTATGTCGGAGTGCCAGACGCCCGAGCCGGAGAATCCGAGGGAGATCGCCGCCGGTATTACGCTCGGCAGGCCGTCGTTCCTGCTCCAGTTGACTAGTTGGTCTCCGGCCCAGAATGCTGTCGAGTATCTCGACGATCCGCTCCAGCCGGAGCGCATGAAGAAGACTATCTCGCCTTCCTTGCCGTTTTCACGTATCGCTTCCGCGTTCAACTTGGCGAACAGCACGGGGAACTCGTTGTGCGCGAGCATGGGGTCGCGTCCGCCGTGCAGCACGGCGTCGGCGGGCAGGTGCTCGCCGAAGTCCGCCATCCATCCGGCCATCCCGATGCCTATCATCTCGCGCTTGATGACGCCCTTGAGCCAGGTGAACGCTTCCGGGTTCCAAAGGTCGACCGTTGCGACCGGAAAGGTTGTAGTGCTCTGGATGTAGTCGGATCCCTGGGCGTTCTTGACGCAGTAGCCGGCCTTGGCGGCCTGGGCGTAGAGCGCGCCGTCGGTGGCAAGGAACGGGTTGATGTAGCCCATGAACCGTATGCCCCCGCGGCGCAATTTCGCTATGGTGTCGGGCAGGTCCGGGTACGAGGCTTGGTCGTAGCGCCAGTCCCACATCAGCTGATTGCCGACGCTTGTCACGCGGGCGCCGCACCAGTCCTGAGCCCACAACGCGCCGACCTTCACCCCCGCGCCCTGGAGCGCGTCGAGTTTGCGGCCGATCTCGGCGCTGCCGCCCTGGACTCCTATCCACGCGCCTTCCCAGGTCCATGAAGGCAAAGATGGTTGGCGGCCGATCAGCGAGGACAGCGCCCCCACGGCGTCGGGTGCGTCCTTGGCGTAGCCCAGGATTATTTCCTCGGGAACCGCCCAGGCGCTCAAGGTCGTCATCTTGGGACGGGTGAAGTCGAGGACGCAGTACGCCGTCGTGTCGATGTGCACGTAGGACCGTTCGCTCGACACGTAGGACGGCTGGCCGAAGTACGTCGAGTGCCAGCTGCCCCCAGCGCCTCCCCACAGGTTGGCGAGCAGCGTGACCATGTCGTGTCCCCTGCCTATGCCCTGCTCGTCGACCCATAGCGGTACCTTGCTGCCCTTGAGGTCAAGCCTTGAGTACTGCTCTCCGCATCCGAATATGCTTTCGCCGGGGGTGGCCGGCATCCTCCACAGGAAACGGTTGATGGACGAGTCGTAGCGGGAAAAGGAAACGCGTAGCGCGCCGGAGTCCTCTCGAATTGTCATCCTGGCGAGGCCTTCGAACTCGATGTCCACGAAGTCGTCGCGGGCCGCCACCTGTTTCCAGGTCCTGGCCTTTGTCATCGCGCGCCGCTTCTGGCGCAGCTTGAAGCCGCCTTTTCGCTGGCGGACCACCGGTTCCCCGGTACCCATCTCGAAAATGGGTACGCGCGTGGAATGCGCAAGGGCGCGGCGGCCGTCGAGGGCGACGGTAAACCCGTCCTCGGCGGCCTCAAGACGTATCACTCGATGACCTCCCATCCGGCCGCGCGCGCGGCGAGCCGCAGGGGTCGGAGGTAGTCACCATACACGACGGACGCGTGGTGGGCAATACCGTTCCGTACGACGAGGTCGAGCACCTCGGCGACCGGCCTGTCGAACTTCGCCTTCATGTAGGTACCCTTGAGCAATTTCTCCATCGGTACGACATGGGCGTTCTGGATGAAGAGCCGGTACTTGCCGTCGACCGAGTCGAGCCGCACTATTGACAGGTCCCCGTCCTTTAGAACGAAGTCCGCGGTCACGCCCTTGCCGCCGGCGAAGTAGGTGTCGAGCGATCGCACGCAGCGCCCGTCCCACAGGTTGCACGGAGCGACGCCGCAATGCCAGAACAGGGCGAAGTCTTCCTTCAGGTCGACCTGCGAGAAGTCGAACAGGAACGGCGTCTGCGCGCCGAGGGCCTGATGGACGAGCATCGAGAGCGCGCCTTCGACGTCGCCTTCGCACGCGAGTATCTTGTCCTCGGATTGGAGGAGGCTCATCGCGGCGCACGGCGAGACGCCGTAGCGGGCGGCGAACTCGGGCCAGCAGCGTATCGCCATCGCCGACAGCTTCTTGGAGGCCATTATATAATCGAGCTTGACCGCCAGGGCCGAGACCTTTTCGAGCTGGTCGGTAGTTATTCCAGATACGTCGAATATCGACTCGTACTGGTCCCTCCGCCTTGAGATGTCCGCGTCCGAAGCGGGCGCCTGCCAGACCTCGTCGAGTTCGATATGGTCGACGAGCGCGCCGGTCGCGCGGTAGACCGCGGGGTCCGCTACCGACAGGTTGAAGAAGCCGTGCGCCCTGTAGCCCGCGATGCCTATCCGCGCGCTCTTGAGGCGGGCGAGGACGCGCACGGCATCCACCCAGTCCTCGTCGATGGCCGTTCCCACCGTGTAATGATAATTTGTGATTCCCGATTTGTAGAGGTTCGATGCGTTGAGGTTGACGCCACAGACCGAGTTCAGCCGTATCTTCCCTCCGTTGTATGGTAGTTCCGGCAGGCCCCACAGCATGATAGGCGTATCCGGCAAGGCTTTTGCGAGCTCGAGTGCCAGATGGCCGAGATGGAAGGTGCCCGACAATACCACAAGGCCGTCTACCCTCGCCTTGACGAACGTGTCGGCAGCGGCGACCGCGTCATCGGGTTCTATAACGAGCTCGTCCGGGGCGACGATAGTCACGTTTTCCAGCTTGGCGATATCTTTCCTGGTCTCTGCCCATATACCGCGCGCGGCTGCCACGTCGAATGTGGTTCGACCTAAACAGGCGACGCCAAGGGTTATTTTATGCTTCATATATTGTTCCTCCCCGCAATTACTTACCGAGTGAAAGTAGAGCATGGCGCATAGTGCTTGTCAATCGTCAATATGATAGTCCGGCTCGGTTGTAATGCGGAGGTGCTTCGATTAGAATCGGTTTCCGACATGATACGAACAGCGCTCTCTTCCTCGGCTTTCATAGGGTCGACTTTATCGCACGTTCTCGAAATGGCTGTCGCGGCGCGGGCTCACGGCATCGAGTGGACCGATGACGGGTTCATACAGCCAGGCGACATAACGGCCTCGCAGGACGCGATGATGGCGACCCTCCGCGCGGGCCTGAGCACAGTATCGTACGCCGTCACCTTCCGCGTGGGCAGCCATGATCCTTCGGCCTTCCGCGCGGCTCTCGATACCGCCTGCAAACTCAACGCTCCCATCCTGCGCCTATGGTCCTCTCCCCGCAGTTCATCCACGAAAAAGAAGGCGGCGTTCGTAGCCGCCGCGCGGACCCTCGGGGAGGAAGCCTGCGAACGGGGCGTGACTCTGTGTTTCGGATTGGCCGCGGACTCGTTGCTCGATACCACCGGGCATGCGGCAACGCTGCTCGACGCGATCGACCATCCCTTCGTTAAAATCGCGTGGGAACCCTCCGCCGGTCTCCGCTTCGACGACAACATGGAGGAGTTCGGCGCGATCGCCGGCAGGATAGGCATTATAGTCGTACGATCCGAGGACCTGTCAGATACAGGTGACGACCGGGACGATCGTTCGGAACGGTGGTTCCAGTACCTCGACGCGTTCGACGAGCAGGGAGGCAGCCCGGACATGGCCCGCTACGTCGTAATCCGTTCCGTGAAGGAAGACGATACCACGCGCCTCGGAGCCGATATAGGCGCCATCAAGTCCTGGGGTGAAACTCTCAGGCGCTACCGCAAGCGGCGCGTGTACTGAGCGGTCTTCTGCATCAGCTCACACCTTCCCGAACAGCACCGATATGTTCTGTCCGC
>CAZKJA010000347.1:0-4210 GCA_964552925.1 uncultured Treponemataceae bacterium | reverse complement strand
GCAACGCTAGCGAATATTCGTGTATCCAAAAAGGAAAATCGATAATGTTCGAGTTCTTTCCAACGGGAACGTGTGCCAAGAAAATCATGTTCTCTATTGAAGACAACAAGTTGCGTAGCCTCCATTTTTACCGAGGCTGTGACGGAAATCTCAAGACGCTTTCAATGTTGCTCGAAGGCGCTGATGTGGATGAAGTGGTCGAGAAGCTGAGAGGAATCCAGTGTGGAACGCGTGGAACATCGTGCTCCGATCAGCTGGCGCTAGCGATTATAGCGACAAAAACGTCAAGACTGGCGCAGGTAGTCGGAGTATCGTCCGTATCAGGGGGCACTATAGCCGAGGCGCTCCCAGACGACAGCAAGGACTATTAGACATATACCGCTTGAGTCTCGCGGCCATTTCGGGAAGGTGGCTTCTACGAAATGAAACGAGGCCAAGACGCTATCAGGGATCTGGATTGGTTGAAAAAACGACTTGCCCAGGAGGGTTCTCGGGGTTTTGTGTCAGGCAGCACCTGTTTTGAACAATAAATAGGTTGTGTACTATTGCTAGATAAAAAAACATGTTTGGAAACCGCAGTTTCCATTTGAATTATAGTTTGTTGGTACAATGAAATAGGCTTCATTGAGTACTGCTTTGGCCCCGTTGCCAAAAATTATAATTAGGAGATAAACAGGTTGTCATTGCAGCCTGTTATTGTTTTGTCTCGATGGAGCATTTGGGGATCTACAATGTTTTTTACTTTATTTGATGATGCGCAGGCGATATTTCGTTAAAATTGCCGCTTGTCATACTGTATCTCGACCGAATCTTGATTGGATCGTGGCATGGTTATTGCTTAAAGTATCATGGCAATGGTGTTGTCGTCCTCCGCATCCAGGGGATATATGCCGTTCCAAGGTTTTCAGGTAGGGTTTCGGTACCGAAAGCTATCGTAGCCATACGATTTATCAAGGAGGAAACGTCGTGAAAAAGACAAGTAGGGTGTTTCTCTGCGTCGCGCTGATTCTTGGCGCGACGACCGTCGCATTCGGCCAGTCGAGCAAGCCGCTCTTGAAGATGGCAATGTTTTCGTCGCCCGGCGGAATTTTCCACCCGGCATTTGCGACAGACTCGTACGATTTTTATGTAACCCGATTGGTATTCCAGACGCTCTTGCAGTGGGGGGAGGATGGTCAGCTTGACGCCTTTCTCGCCGAAAAGTGGACTGTATCACCTGACGGAACTGTATTTACTTTTACGTTGAGGCCCGGGTTGAAGTGGCAGGATGGGCATCCGCTGACCGCCGAGGACGTAAAATACTCGATCGAGTACGTCGGCCATCCCGATTATAAAGGCGCACGCGGATCCTTCATCGCAGCAATAAAAGGTGTCGAGGACTTCAAGCAAGGCAAGACCCCGGACCTGGCTGGCATCAAGGTTGTCGATGCGAGGACCGTGCAGATTACGACCGCGAAAACGTATTCGTCAGGATTGCTTCGATTCGGCAAGAATTTCGAGATATTCCCCAAGCATATATGGGATAAGGTCCCCGTCGGGAAAGCGCTCGAGGCGACCGAAATGCTGCGCAATCCGATAGGTTCGGGACCATTCAAGCTGGTTAATTTCGTTCCCGACCAATACGTGGAATTCGTCCGGAACGACGATTATTGGGGAGGAAAGCCGAAACTCGAGAGGTTCATACTCCAGAAGACAAACCAGAATGTCGCACAGGCCATGCTCCTCAAGGGCGAGATCGACCAGATCAACCTCACGACCCTAACGAAAAAAGACGAGGAGCTGTATAAATCCCGTGGCATGATGGTGAAGAGTCTTGCGTACAACGCGTATCAATACATGGCTTTCAACCATACGATGGACGTCTTCAAGGATAAGCGGGTTCGACAGGCCTTCGCGCACGCAATGGATCGAGAATCGGTTGTGAACGTTTTCATGGAGGGCAAGGGAAGCGTCGCCAACAACCCATACCCGCCGACCTTCTGGGCGCATCCAAGCGGGTTGAAGGAATACAAATACAATCCCAAGGAAGCGATCGCTCTGCTGAAGGCCGCTGGCTGGGAGTATCGCGATAGTGAAAAGAAGATGTACAGGGACGGAAAGCCGGTGAAGTTCGTCCTCAAGTATTCCAAGGGCAACGTAATTACCGAGAAAAGCGCGCCGCTTCTCCAGCAGAATCTCAAGGATATCGGGATCGAGCTTGAACTGCAGATCATGGAATTCGCCCCGATGTTCGACCAGGTCAAGCGCGGAGATTTCGAGTTGGCTTTCGTAGGCCAGGGTAACGAGATGGACGGGGATCTCTCGAAATTCTATTACTCAGCCTACATCAAGCCGCTGGGAGACAACTCCGGAAGCGATTTTATACGCTACAAGAACCCGGAACTCGACAAACTCATCGACAGCAGCATGACGACGCTGGATCAGAAGAAGCGAACGGAGATATATCACAAGATAGCTCTCCTGCTTAACGATGAGCTTCCGGTTGTGTACCGGTATCATTGGTATGAAACCATCGTGTATGACGGGAAACTCAACCATCTGTTCAGCCCGTACGCCGGAGAATACTATATCAAGATGCAGGATTGGTTCTTCCGGAAATGATGTCGATCTGATCTCATGAATCGCTGCGTTGCGGACGCGCCGGCTTCCGATGGCCGCTCGTTCGTAGCGCAGCGCCATTCTATGTATTGATCGCATCTCAAACGCATGGTGGAGATCGGGTATGTGGAACTATATAGTGAGAAGATTGATCCTCATGGTCCCGGTATTGATCGGGATATCGCTCGTGATCTTCATCCTCATTAATCTTGCCCCCGGGGATCCGTACACGAGCATGATAGACCCCAATATCACCGAGGATGACAAACGCGTGATGCTCGAATCCATAGGGTATTACGATCCCCTCCCCGTGAAGTACATCAAGTGGCTTGGGCGGGCCGTCAAGGGTGATCTCGGATATTCCATACGTTACAAGGAGCCCGTGACCAAAGTCATCTCGAGGAATCTCTACAACACCCTTCTCCTTTCCATGAGCGCCTTGTTCCTGAGCGTCCTGCTGGCGATACCAATCGGGGTATTGTCTGCCACGCATAAATATACGCTCTTCGATAATCTCATCACTATATTTTCCTTCATCGGTCTATCCATTCCCGTGTTCTTCTTTGGCATGCTGATGATAAAATTCCTTGCGTTCGATCTGAGCCTTTTCCCCATTTCGGGAATGCGCTCGATAGGTCAGGAAATGTCGAAACTTCAGGCCGTGCTCGACCTGTTGCACCATATGGCAATGCCCGTGACGGTTCTGGCCATGGTGAATATGGCTTCTTTGATGAGATATACCCGATCCTCGATGCTGGAAGTCATCCTCCAGGATTATATACGGACGGCTCGTGCCAAGGGATTGAAGGAACGGAGGGTGATCTACAGCCACGCGCTCAAGAACGCCCTGATTCCTGTCGTTACAGTGATCTGCATATCAATAGGAAACCTCCTCTCCGGCGCGCTTTTGACTGAAACCGTTTTTTCATGGCCGGGCATGGGGACGCTCGTATATCAGTCAATACTTAACAGGGATTACCCTCTCGTTACGGCCAGCACTTTGGTCATAGCGATATTCATACTTCTTTCGAATATCCTGGCGGACATCCTCTACGCCTTTATCGACCCGCGTATAAAATTTGACTAGCAGAGGGAGTAATCGATGCGCGAAGCGGATTCTTGCTGCGACGATACATCGGCGCGGCTCGGCACCAAAGAGAGCGACGTCTCGATCGGCAAGGCCATACTCGGGAAAATGAGGAAGAAAGGGCTCGCAATGTTCGGCCTGTTCTTCCTGTGCATCTTGATCCTCGCGGCGGTATTCGCTCCGCACATCACGATTCATGAACGCGACCATATCGATATGGTCAGGGTATTGCAGCCGCCGTCCCGATCAAACTGGCTCGGTACCGACGAGCTTGGGCGTGATGTCTATACTCGACTCATTTATGGTGCCAGGGTCTCGATCAGCGTAGGCTTGGTCTCCACGTCGATAGCGGTTCTCATCGGGGTATTCCTCGGCGCGATAAGTGGGTACTTCGGAGGAGCCGTGGACGCCCTTGTCATGCGGACCGTAGACGTTTTCATGTGTTTTCCCTTCTACCTTATAGCGATAGTCATGGCGAGCATCCTGGGCCCGAGCCTCTTCAACCTGATGCTTATAGCGGGAATA
>CAZKJA010000346.1:0-4214 GCA_964552925.1 uncultured Treponemataceae bacterium | reverse complement strand
GGACTATGGCACCGGCCACCGCCGCCAAAACCATAAGGGCCGCCAACTGGATTATATCCGTCCTTGCGACCGAGCGCATGCCGCCTTTGTACACGTAGGCCGTGACGAAGCCGACGAGCAGCGCCGAGCAGACGGACGGCGGGAGCCCGGTCATTCCCGCCAGGAGCCGTCCGCCTGCTCCGGCCTGAATCGCCAGGTACGGTATCGTATAAGCGAGCGACAAGCCGGAGAACAAGCGTCCGAGCAACGGGCTGCCGAACCTGTCGGCTATGAACTCCCCGGGGGTGATCCACCCGCGTTCCGCAGACATCCTGCGCAAGGGGATTCCGATGAGCGCGAACGAGACGGCCATGAACGCCGTGCCAAAGGCCATCACCGGGAAAAAGGCCCATCCCAGCCTGTAGCTGGCGCCGGAAACGCCGAAGACTGTAAATGCCGACAAGTTTGAAGCGGCGAGCGTGGCCAGGAGAAGCGGACCGGAAAGTCGTCGTCCAGCGAGCGCGAATTCGGCGGATCCCGATGCCGAACCGGCGACGGACTTCTCCCGACGTCGGGCGCCTGGGCGTCCATCCACGGCAAGAACGATATTGAGCAGGAAAAAAAGGACTACGACGGCTATCGATACGGTCATTACGTGTCTCCAGGCACGAGGATGGTAACTGGCCTGGATGGCCCTGGAAGGCCTAAGCGGACGTCGCACATGCCCGCGCATGACCGTACAATGGATTCTGAACAGCGCGTTCACATTCTTAGCAGATAATCCGAGGCCTGTAAAGCATGGCGGCGGCGGGACCGGTTGCGCCGACCCTCGCGATCGATGGTATATTCTGTGTTTGGCATTACCACGGGTGAAGAGGGAGAATCATGAAGGCAATCGGCAAGCATTCCTGGCCAGTCCTGTTCGTGTCGGACCAGCTCCAGAAACAGACCGATGAAGGCGCGTGGCTGCGCGAGGTCGTGAAGACCCTGACAGAAGAGAACGGGTGCACGGCGATGTTCTGCTCGGCGTACGGCGACGCCCACGATATCATCTACTCGCACGAGGACCTGGGCACTATAGTCGTCGACTGGGAGAACACTGACTTCGGGCGGGTGCACAAGAAGAACGAGGACCTGAACGCCGGGAACGCGGGCGCGCGCTTCGTCGACTACATACGCCGCAGGAACAAGGGCATCCCTATCCTTATTCTTTCCGACCGCTCGTCGATAGAAAGCATACCGAACACCGTGCTCGAGAATATACACGGCGTCATCTGGAAGCTTACCGACACGCCGCAGTTCAACGCCGGCCGCATAGAACGTGCCGTCACGGACTACGCGAGGACAGTACTGCCCGCGTTCTTCAGAAACCTTGTCGAGTACGTGAACGAATACAACTTCGCCTGGCACACGCCCGGCCACATGGGCGGCCAAGGCTTCCTCAAAAGCCCCTCGGGCACGGCCTTCCACAAATTCTTCGGCGAGAACATGCTCCGCGCCGACCTTTCGATATCGGTGCCCGAGCTCGGATCGCTGCTCGACCATTCAGGCGTCACAGGCGATGCCGAGAGCTTTTCCGCCAAGGTCTTCGGGGCCGACAGGACGTATTACGTGCTCAACGGCACCTCGACCGGCAACCAGATCGTCTGGCGCAGCCAGGTGTCGCCGGGCGATCGCTGCCTCCTCGACAGGAACTGCCACAAGTCGCTGTCGCACGCGATGGTCGTCACGCAGGCTAGACCTGACTACATGGTGCCGATTCGCAACGCGATAGGAATCATCGGGCCGGTAGATTTCCGCACCGTCGACCAAAGCCGCGCGTACGCGATGTCCGCTTTGACCAACTCCACCTACGACGGCATATGCTACGACGTGCGCTACGCGGCGAGCCACCTCAGAGGCGCCGCGATCCTGCATTTCGACGAGGCGTGGTACGCGTACGCGGCTTTCCATCCCATCTACCAGGGCCACTACGGTATGTCGCTTTCCGACCGCGGCAAGCTTGTGTTCTGCACGCACTCGACGCACAAGCTCCTTACCGCCCTTTCGCAGGCGTCGATGATCCACGTGAAATTCCCCGCGGACATCATCGGGTCGCCCGAAAAGGAGGACGAGTTCCACGACGCGTTCAACGAGTCGTACATGATGCACGGCTCCACATCGCCGCAATACGCTATGGTCGCCTCTCTCGAAATCGCCACAAAGATGATGCACGACAACGGCGAGTCGGCGCACGCGGACATCCTCGAGGAAGCGATAGAGTTAAGGCGCAAGATAGCGCGCATAGGCGAGGAGGAGACCGGCGAGGGCGACTGGTTCTTCGGCATCTGGCAACCCGAGGGTATATCGAAAAAGTCGACACGCGAGCTCATTGACGTGCAGGACAGCTGGGCGCTCAAGCCGGGCGCCGCGTGGCACGGCTTCAGGCAGTCCGAGCTGGCCGACGAGTACGCGCTTCTCGACCCTATCAAGCTTACCTTCCTGTGCCCGGGCATCGACGTGCACGGCGCGTGGGCGGAACGGGGCATCCCCGCGGCGATAGTTACCCGTTATCTGGGCGACAAGGGAATAGTCTGCGAGAAGACCGACTACTACTCGTGGCTGCTGCTCAACTCGCTCGGGACGACCAAAGGCAAGCAGGGGACGCTGCTCGCGGAACTGTTCAGGTTCAGGGAGCTGTACAAGTCGAACGCGCCGCTTGGAGACGTCTTCCCGCAGCTTGTCGATGGCTTTCCCGACCGGTACAATGGCACGGGTCTCGCTGACCACTGCCAGCAGATGCACGCGTACATCCGCGAACGGGGGCTCCTCGAGAACATGGTCCGCTCGTCGCGTATCATCCCCGACCAGCACTTGATCCCCGCGGACGCATACCGGGCCATCGTGAAGAAAAACGTCGAGTTTGTGCGGCTCGACGCTCTCGACCCGATCAGCGAACCAAGGACCAGCGCCGTCATGGTCGTCCCCTACCCGCCGGGAATCCCGATCTTGATGGGCGGCGAATCGATAAACGAGAAGACGCGGCCGATCGTCGACTACCTGCTTGCGCGGGAGGAATTCGAGAACCGCTTTCCGGGCTATGATAGCGATATCCACGGAATCTACCGGGCGCCGCCCGATGAATCCGGGAGAAGCCATTTCGAGATAATGCTTATCAAGCAGACGGAGGAGACACGATGAGTCCCGCAAACAAATACATACAATGGCTGAGCAGCGAGACTCAATCCAAATGGTGGCATGACTCCGCGATCATCGAGGAGCTGGAAGAAGCCAAGGCAAATGGCGCGGTCGGGATGACGACCAATCCCCTTCTTATCAAGCTATCGCTGTTTGCGAAGCCGGACGTATGGAATCCCATGCTTGCCAGTATCCCGGCATCTTTGGCACCAGCTCAAAAAGCGGAGGAAATCGCAAGAATAATCACAACAAGCCTCGCGGCGAGACTCTTGCCTGTTTTCGAAAAAACAAAGGGAGAGCAGGGATTCACTTGTGCTCAAGTGAATCCAGCCAAGGCAGGAGACGCGGCTTCAATGCTTGCCATGGCGAGAAGGCTCGTCAAATGGGCTCCGAATATTTGCGTAAAACTGCCCGTAACCGCTGCCGGTCTGGAAGTACTGGAAGAATGCGTCGCCGAAGGGATGACTGTCTGTGCCACGGCAGGATTCACCGTGCCCCAGGTGTTGGCTGTCGCCGAAAGGCATATGAAGGGCCTGGAAAGGGCAGGGAAGAATGGAGTCGGGCCGGGTAAATGCTTTGCCGTGGTCATGGTTGGACGTCTTGATGACTACATACGGGATGTGGCACAAGACAGGAAAGCCAGCATAAAAGAAAGCGACGTTATTCAGGCGGGGACCGCGGTGATAAAAAGGGCATACACGCTGTTCAATGAGCGCGGATACAAGGCGACGTTGATGCCCGCCGGCATGCGCGGTTCATATCATATAACCAGCCTTTCGGGCGCCGATATGGTTATGTCCATCGCGCCAAAAATCGCGAATATGGTTTTGGATGAAGCTCGGCCCTGGACCGAACATATAGATGAGCCGATTCCGGGTGATGTGATCGATCGATTGATGAGCGTCCCTGAGTTTGCGCGCGCCTATGAACCCAATGGTTTAAAGCCGGAGGATTTCATAACCTATGGCGTGGTGCAGAGAACCCTGTCCCAGTTTGTCGAGGCGGGCTGGCTGCCGATGGAGAACATGCATGTCAAACCTGTTTGATTTGACCGGGCG
>CAZKJA010000345.1:1246-4215 GCA_964552925.1 uncultured Treponemataceae bacterium | reverse complement strand
GGCGTGGATCCGTCCCGCTGCCTGTACGTGGGAGACAACTTCTACGATGATTCGGTGGGCGCCGCCAAGGTCGGCATGGACTCGGTCATCGTTAACCGATTCGGTAGCTTCGGCATCGAGGAGCTTTCCGGGCAGACCATAGTCCCCGATGTTTCGGCGGTCGTGCCGATAGTGCTCGGAGCTGATCGATGAGTTCCATCGACTGCACCGTGATCGGGCACTGGGGCGCGTACCCGGGGCCAGGCGACGCCACCTCATGTTACCTCCTGCGCTCCGGTGGCACCGCTGTGCTCCTCGACTGCGGATCGGGCGCGCTCGCGGTTCTGCAGACTATCCTGCCCCTGCACGAGATCGACGCGGTGATCCTGAGCCACTACCATTCCGACCACATGGCAGATATCGGCTGCCTGCAGTACGCGGCCCTCATCGATACGGACCTGGGACGCAGGCACACGGTGCTCCCGATCTACGGACACGCGGATTCGGAGCGTTTTGAGTCCCTCTCGTACCGCGCTTGCGCCGTCGGCATCGCATACGACGCCGGTTCGGAAGTGCGCGTCGGCCCGTTCTCGTTCACCTTCGCGCCTACCGTCCACCCGGATCCGTGTTATGCTGTCAAGGCGCGGGCGGGGACGTCGACCCTCGTCTATTCCGGCGACTCGGGCGCGAGCGAAATCCTGACGGGATTCGCTCGGGGGGCGGACGTGTTCATCTGCGAATCGAGCTTGTACGAAGCGTATCGCGGGAGGATCCCCGGGCATATGAGTTCGGGCGAAGCGGGTTCGACGGCGCGGGAGGCGGGCGTCGGGAGCTTGATGATTACCCATCTGCCCCATTTCGGTGATCATGCCGACTTGCTGGCCGAAGCCGGGACCGCGTTCGGGGGAGAAACTGTGATTGCGGCCCGGGGATTATCGCTCGAGGTTTGAAAACTCTGGAGGGTGGTGCGAAGACATGGACTTGATACGGTTCATCGCCTGGAGGCTCGGAAGGCTCCTCTTAACGGTTCTCATAATCTCGACGATCATCTTTTTCGTCATACGGGTGATCCCCGGGGATCCGGCGATGGTCATCGCGGGCATGGACGCGTCCGATGAGGATATCCTGGCCATCCGCGTGAAGCTCGGTACCGACAAACCCCTTCCGTTGCAGTACGTGGAGTGGCTCTCCGATATAGCGCGCTTTGATTTCGGCGTGACGCTCATATCGGGCGAGCCCGTCATCAAGCTCATCCTCCAGCGATTCCCGCTGACGCTCATGCTCGCCTTGATGGGAATTTCGATTGGCGTCGTGGTCGCCGTGCCGCTCGGAGTTCTGTCGGCGGTCAAGCGATGGTCGTTCTGGGATTACTTCGGGCTTGTGTTCTCCCAGCTGGGCATGGCGATACCGAGTTTCTGGCTGGGAATAATCCTCTTGTTGCTGTTCGCGGTCAAATTCCCGATATTCCCGCTCTTCGGAGCGGACAGCTTCGCCAACTACGTGCTCCCTGCCGTATCGCTGGGCTTCGCGAGGGCTGCGGTCATCCTGCGCCTCGCCCGAGCGTCGATGGTCGAGGAACTCTCCAAGGAATACATAATTACGGCCAGGGCCAAGGGCCTTACCGAGCGGATGGTCAAGTACAAGCACGCGCTCAAGAACGCGCTTCTCCCGATAATAACCGTCACCGGCATCGAGCTCGGGTACATGCTCGGCGGCGCAATCATCATCGAGCAGGTCTTCTCGTTGCCCGGCCTCGGGAGGCTTTTCCTCTACGGAATCTATCAGCGCGACTTCCCGCTCATCCAGGGCGGGGTGATCTTCGTGGCGATAATATTCTCGCTCATCAACTTCGCCGCTGATATCCTGTACAGCGTCGTCAATCCCAGGATAAGGTTCGAATAGATGGCGGATACTACGGCATTGCTGGGCATCGAGAATCTGGGCGTCAGTTTTACCCACGGCTCGATGGAAGCGCGCGCTCTCCGCGGCATCGACCTGTCGCTCTTCAAGGGCGAGATCCACGGGCTTGTAGGCGAATCGGGCTCGGGCAAGACGGTGACCTCGACCTGCATCATGGGCCTTCTCCCGTCGCCGCCGGGGAAGATAGTCTCCGGCCGCATCATGTACGAGGGCCGCGACCTGGTCGGGCTTCCCGAGGCGGAATTGCGAAAGATCAGGGGGCGGAAGATAGCGATGGTCTTCCAGGAGCCAGCGAAGTACCTCAACCCGGCCTACAAGGTAGGCGAGCAGATAACCGAGATGCTCAGATTGCACCTCGGGATGACCAAGCCGCAGTCGCGGGAGCGCGCGCGCGAACTCCTCGACCTCGTCGGGCTCGGCAAGGACGGCCGTGTGCTCGACGCGTACCCGCACGAGCTGTCAGGCGGCATGAAGCAACGGGCGATGATAGCGATGGCGATCTCCTGCGATCCGGGATTCCTCATCGCCGACGAGCCGACTACCGCGCTCGACGTGACGCTGCAATTGCAGATACTCAGGCTCATCGCCAAATTGCGGACCATGCTCGGCATGGGCGTCCTGTTCATATCGCACGACCTGGGCGTTGTAAACGAGATAGCCGACAGGGTCTCTGTTATCTACGCGGGCAGGATAGTCGAATCGTCGGCCAAGGGCGAGTTGTTCGCAAAGCCCTTGCACCCGTATACGCGACTGCTGCTGCTGTCGATCCCCGACGCCCGCAAACGCGGTACAAGGCTCGCGGCTATCCCCGGGCGTGTACCCGACGCCGACAACGTGCCGGAGGGCTGCGCCTTCCATCCGCGCTGTCCGCTGGCCAAGGAACGCTGCGCCAGGGAGAACCCCGAGCTGCACGAACACGAATCCGGGCACGCCGTCGCGTGCCATTTCGCGGGTGAGCCATGGAACATCTAATCGAATGCAAGGACGTGGTCAAGATCCACAGGGCCCGCGGCCTCGGGGGCCTGTCCCGCGGGTTCAGGGCTGTCGACGGGATCTCGATCACTATAGAC
>CAZKJA010000345.1:0-1236 GCA_964552925.1 uncultured Treponemataceae bacterium | reverse complement strand
GGCCTGGTAGGCGAGTCTGGCTGCGGCAAGACCACCTTCGCCCGCGCGCTGATGTACCTCGACCCGCCGAGCTCGGGTACGATACGCTTCGACGGGCTCCCGCTCGAGTCGCTCGGGCGCGGCGAATTCAGGAAATTCCGGAAGCGGATTCAGATAGTATTCCAGGATCCCAACAGCGCGCTCAACCCCAAGATGTCGATCCACGACAGTCTGGCCGAAGGTCTTATAAACCGCGGCTTCGACAGGGTGGAACGCGACAGGCGGATCAAGGGCCTGCTCGACCTCGTCGGCATCAGCGCGGCGTACAGCAACAGGTATCCGCACGAGTTCTCCGGCGGCCAGAAGCAGAGGATCGTCGTCGCGCGGGCGCTGTCGATGGAGCCCGACTTCATAGTGCTCGACGAGCCTGTGTCCAACCTCGACGTGTCGATCCAGGCCCAGATAATCAACCTGCTCCAGGATCTAAAAAAGGAATTCAGCCTAACGTACCTGTTCATATCGCACGACCTGAACCTGATATCGTACATGTGCGATACTATCGGCGTGATGTTTAAAGGCAGGATCGTCGAGGAGGCGCCAGCGGAGGAGCTTGTCGGGAATCCCCGGCACCCGTACACGCGCAGGCTGCTCTCGTCGATACCCGGAGGCGCTCTCAGGACCGGCTCGAGCGGCATCGAGCGCGAGGACCTGCCCGAGGCGGAGACAATCCTGCGCAAGGCCGGCAAGCATGCCGGCTCCGGCTGCCCGTATTACCCATTTTGTTCCCTCGGGGACGGCGGATGCGTTTCGTCGGCTCCCCTTTTGCATGAGCTTACAGGAGGACACGTCGTGTCCTGTCACAAGGTAGGGACCGGCGATAGGCCGGTAGGTACGCAAGGAGATAGACATGAAGAGTAGGTGGATCATCGGACTGCTCGTGGTCACGCTCGCTTTTGCGGCGGTCGGCCAGGCATTCGCGGCCGGCGCCAAGGAAGGCGGAGCCAGGCCCTTGAGCTTCGGGCTGAACGGCAACCCCGACACGCTCGACCCGCACAAGACTTCCGGCACGCTCACCTTCCAGGTGCTTAAAAGCGTGTACGACACCCTCATCGAGCCCGATACCACAGGGAAGCTCGTTCCCGCCCTCGCCGAGAGCTGGACCGTATCGGCCGACAGCCTGGTCTGGACATTCACGCTCCGCAAGGGCGTCGTATTCCACGACGGCGCCGCCTTCACCTCCAAGGACGTCAAGGCGAC
>CAZKJA010000344.1:3442-4219 GCA_964552925.1 uncultured Treponemataceae bacterium | reverse complement strand
CGACGCTCGGCGACATGGCCGCGTCGTTCGCCGACGGCAAGGCCGCCGCTGCCGCCGCAGAGCGGGTAGTCTACCGCGTCTCCAAGCGCGACGTCCCGCTCGAACCCGGCGAACTCCTGCAATGCGTCACCGAGATACTTCCAGGCGACTGCGGCGGCGAATGCTTCATGACCAAGGGCCACGGACACGCCGACTCGACCTGCGCCGAGATATACCTGGGCGTATCCGGTATCGGATGCGTGCTCATGCAGAACGGCGACGAGTTCAAGCTCGAGCCGATCGAAGCGGGCAGGGCGGTATACATACCCGGGGGCTGGAACCATAGGACGGTCAACGTGTCGGCCGCAGAGTCCCTGGTGTTCTACAGCGTCTGGCCGGCCCAGTCCGGGTACGATTACCGGGCGGTTGGCCGTTCCCCGTTCTCGCGCAGGGTGTTCCGCGACGGCGCCGGGTACGCGCTTGTCGATCAGCCCTGATGGCCGTTGACATATTCGCCGGCGTCGACGTCGGCGGGACGCACGTGCGCATGGGGCTCGTAGGCTCCGGCGGAACCATCCTGCGCGAGTCTACAGTGCCGACGGCCTCGCTCTCCGATGGCCGGAACACGCCGGACCTGCTTCTCGGCGCGATAGCGTCCTTCCTCGGATCCGACGAGGTCGCGGCGTTGTGCATCGGATTCCCGTCGATCGTCTCCAGGAACAGGCGGACCGTCATCCAGACCCCCAATGTAGCGGGGCTCGACGACGTTCCCATGGCGGATCTGGCCGAGCGGCGGTT
>CAZKJA010000344.1:0-3432 GCA_964552925.1 uncultured Treponemataceae bacterium | reverse complement strand
TTCCTTTCCCAGTCTTCATCGAAAAGGATGTGAACCTGCTTCTGCTCCACGATGTCGAATCGCTCGATCTCGGCGGCTTCGATCCCGTCCTCGGTTTCTACCTGGGGACGGGGCTGGGGAACGCGTTGATGATCGGTGGCCGCGTGTACACGGGGGCGATGGGGGCCGCCGGGGAACTCGGGCATATCCCCGTCCGGGGACTCGAGGTGGTCTGCTCGTGCGGCAATGTCGGGTGCGTCGAAATGGTCGCGTCCGGAAAGGCCCTCGCCGCCTACGCCGCCTCGGCGCATCCCGGGACCCCGATAGGCGATTTTTTCGTCCGCCACGGGGATGACGCCTTCGCCGCCGAATTCCTGCACCTCATCGCCATGACCGTATCGACCGAGATCAACATCCTCGATCCGGCGGTGGCGATATTCGGGGGCGGAATCGTGCACATGGCGGGCTTCCCCCGCGACGCGTTCATCGCGGGCGTCCGGAAGCACCTGAGGCCGCCGTACCCGAAGGAAAGCGTCCGACTATTATTTTCGTCTGAATCGCGGAGCGCCGGCGTGCTGGGCGCGGCAGGGCACGCCCGCGCCTTGCTGGCTTCTAAATCCCTCTCTTGAGCGCGCTTTCGCCGGCGAAGCGCTCGATGATGCGGGCTACCGCGTCTTCTTCGTGCGTGAAGTCGCAGATATAGTCCGCGGCGTCTCGCGCCGCCTCGGTGGCGTTCGCCGGGGCGCAACTGATACCCGCGACCCTGAGCATCGCCGCGTCGTTCATCGAGTCGCCCATCGCCATCACGTCTTCCAGGTCAATGCCCAGGAAATCGGTGAGATGGGTGAGCGCCTCGCCCTTGTTCGCGCCTTGCGGCAATATTTCCAGGAAGTACGGCTTCGAGATCATCACTTCGGCACGCCCGTGCAGGAGCGTCTGCATGATCTTGAATAATTCGGCGATGCGCTCGGGCTCGCCGGGTATGACGAATTTCACCAGACCCTTGGCGAGCAGGGTTTTCTCGTCCTCGGGTGCTATCAATTCGAGCTTCTGCCCGGTCAGCCTCGTATCCACGGAGGTCCAGTTGTTGCCCCTGGACGCCCGGATCCGGCCTTCCTCGTAGAATTGGTATGAGAAGCCGTGGGATTTGACGGCGTCCGCGATCTCGAGGCAGAGTTCGCCGTCGATATCTCGCTCGTACAGTATTTTTTCGCTCGCCGTTTCTATTATCTCGGCGCCATTAGAACAGATCATGTACTCGCCTGGGGCCGTCAGGCCGAGTCCCCTGGCATACGGTTTCATACTGTACATTGTGCGGCCGGATGCCAGCACTATCCTGATTCCCCGCTTGCGGAGCGATTGGATAGCCGCGTGGTTGGCGGGTGAGATAGTGAGGTCCTTGCGGAGCAGAGTGTCGTCGAGGTCTATTGCGACTAGTTGTATAGGCATGTACGACCTTATAACATGCCAAAGACCGCGGAACAAGGCATCGGCCACGGCAAAGAAACAGTATCGTGCTATACTATTCGGTAGCTGTAAAACAAGAGGTTGGCTATGCGAAAATCGAAGGCTATCATGTTGATTCTGGTACTGGTGTCCATCCCGGCCTTGACGGTACACGCGCAGGAGGCCGATGCGGTCACCATCCTGGACAGGGCGGCGGCCGAGTATTACCTGCCCGCCGTCCGCGCCGTTTTCGGCACGTTCACCTATGAATACACCGACCTTCCGACCCCGTTCTCGCGTTGGGTGGAAGACCGCCTGCTCCTCGCCGCTTCGCGCGCCTCCAGGGTCAAGGTGCTCAACCGTAACGCCGCGGCCGCCCTCGATCCGGTTCTCAAGGCATCCTATGGCGATTTCCTTCGCGAAACGGGCGCCGAGGCTCTTCTTTCCGGCCGATTCTTCCACGAGGGCGAACGTATCCGCGTCGCCCTGCTCCTTACTGAGTTGTCCAGCGGAACGCTCATCGGCGCCGGCGACTGGCTCGTCCCGGTATCGGAAGTTCCCGCGTACGCTCCCGTCCGCCCCGCCGGCGGCGCCGTGGAGAGGGCGCGCGAGTTGGCCAGGCTGTCCGGGGCCGCGAGCGGCGGCCTGACCGTGTCGGTTAGCACCGATCGCGGAGCGGGGGCCGCGTACCGCGCCGGCGAGAGCCTTACGCTGCTCGTCGGCGTTAACAAGGATGCCTGGGTCCGCGTCTATCACGTCGACGGCGCCGGCAGCATCCAGATGATATGGCCGAACCGTTTCGGCGGCGGCGATGGCAGGATCCTGGCGGGCGCGCCTGTTTTGCTTCCCCCCGACGCGTCAGCTCCGTATTCGTTCGTGATGGAGCCGCCGTTCGGCACCGAGTTCATCAAGGTAATAGCCTCGAGCGTTCCCTTCCAGGACGCCCAGGATGATTTCAGCGACCTTGGAACCGTTGCCGGCCGTGTAATGACCAGAGGCCTCGCCGTGCAGGGCGCATCCTCTGTAAAGGTCGAAGTCGCCGAGGCGCTCGCGAGCTATTACATCGGGCCGTAGACGGGTACAGGGCGGTCCGACCGGCACCAATAACGCTCGCCTTGTATGACTTTGCCCCCCACCTCTGAGGTGTTATAATCAGACTCATTACAACACCCGGGGGAAATGATGAAACGTACACTCTCCGTCATGGTGATCGTGGCGCTGGCCGCCGCGGTGCTCGCCGCTCCCGCCTTCGCCGAAAAGCGCGTAGCTCTTGTGATAGGCAACGGCGACTACAAAACCTCGACGACGCTCAAAAATCCGCCCGCCGACGCGACCGACATAGCGGCTGCGCTCAAGTCGGCCGGCTTTGCAGTGACCACGTTGATCGACGCCAAGCGCGAGGCAATGGAAAAGGCGGTGCGCGACTTCGGCAACGCGCTCAGGGACCCCGACGCGGTGGGGCTGTTCTACTATTCGGGCCATGGCGCCCAGGTTGAGAGCGCCAACTACCTGTTGCCGGTAGACGCCGACATCCAGGCCCAGGACGAGCTGGCGTACAAGGCGGTCAACGTCGAACAGGTGCTGGCCAAAATGCGCTCGGCGGGCAACCGCCTCAATATCGTGGTGCTGGACGCGTGCCGAAACAATCCCTTCCCCGGCTCGACGCGCTCGGCCGACAAGGGCCTGGCGGTGGTGGGCGTCAAGGTGCCGGAGTCGATCATCGTGTACGCGACCGATCCGGGTGCCGTTGCCCAGGACGGCGACGGCCGCAACAGCCCGTTTACCAAGGCCTTCATGACTCAGCTGGCAGTGCCGGGCCAGGAAATATCGGTAGCCCTGCGCCGCGTGACCGGCGAGGTCAAGGAGTTGACCAGAGGCGCCCAGACGCCATGGATCAGCACCAACTACACCAGCGATTTCTCGTTCCGGCCCGCGGGCGGCAGTTCCGTTGCCGCGACCCCGGCTCTGTCCCCCGCTGCCTCATCGAAAACCCCGAGCTTCGGCGCG
>CAZKJA010000343.1:0-4230 GCA_964552925.1 uncultured Treponemataceae bacterium | reverse complement strand
CTCGTCGCCGCGGATCACCCGCACGGTGACTCCTGAGCGGGCCACGTCGGCCTTGTCCCTCGCAACGTTCCTGCGCATGTTCTTGGAAAAGGACGCCGTGAAGTCGTCGAACGAGCCATACCCGTCATTGTCCCAATGGTAGACCTGCCGCTTCCACTCTATCCACCGCTCCAGGCCTCCATCGACGAACACCGGCCCGAGCGAGGGATCGGTCCAATGCAGGTGCATGCCGGAGAACCCGCCGTCCCGGGCGAGTCCCGCGAGCGCCGCGCCGCAGGCGTTCAACGCCTCCGCCTCGTCGTGGCCGGGGAGCACGAGGGGCCGCCAGACCGGCGCCGGCGTAAACGGTACCGCGCCCGCAAGCTTTGGATACCAGCGTAGCCCGGCGACCGCGGCCACGTCCTCCATCCCGTCGTCCCAGACGAACGAGCCCTGCGATCCGGAGAGTACAAACAGCGGGATATACGCGACCTGCTTGCCGCCCCGTTCCAGGACCGCGTGCGCCGGCGCCCAGCCCGAGCCGCCGCCCACCGCGCCGCACGCTTCGAGCAACGAAAGGAATTCCCAGGACAGGAAGGGGCACGAGGCGGCCGGGCAGGCGTTCCAGGACGCCTTGTCCACGGAGTCGATTGAACCGATGACGCGGAGGGAATAGCCGGGCATACACGACGAATATACGCATACGCGCATGTGGGGAACAGGCCAAACCGGCCGGTCAGGAATACTTGGCTATACGGTTGCGCCCGGCTTCCTTCGCCTTGAACAAGGCTTTGTCGGCGGCTTCGAACAGCCCGACGGCGTTTGCCGCGTCCCGCGGGCTCGAGGCGACGCCTATGCTAGCGCTCAGGTGGACGGTTTCGGGAGCCGAAGCGGATACGGCGCGGAATTGCAGCGACAGGGACTCGGTCACCGCGCGTATGCGCTCGGCGGCCATCAACGCCTCCTCCGGTCCGGCGTCCGGCATGAAGAACGCGAATTCGTCGCCGGACAGCCTGGCGGCCACGTCGCCGTCCCGCAGCAAACGGCCGAACGCCGCGCCGATCGTCGATATTATCGAGTCGCCGGCGCTTGTACCGAAACGTTCGTTGAGCGCGTGGAAGCGGTCGAGGTCGAGCATCAACGCCGAACATACGGGCGCCTCGCCCGCGCTGCGGTTGAACCGCGTTCGCGCGGTCTCTTCGATGAAACGCCTGTTGAACAAGCCGGACAGCTCGTCGGTGACGGCGCGCCGCCTCGCGGTCTCGCCCCAGCGCACGAGGTCGTGGAGGAAACCCGAAGCCTCGTCGAGCCAGCCCGCCATCACGCGGGACATCGAGGAGAGCATCTGGGTGCCGATCATCGGGTATTCCCAGACGAGAGTGAAAAAATTCATTCCTTCGAGCACGAGAAGCTCCGTGTCGGCGACCGCGACGCAGGTGGCCGAACGCGGCTCGTTCTCTATTATCGACATCTCCCCGAAGAATCGCCCCGGACCGAATTCGTACAATCGCCGCTCGTTGCCGTCGCTGTCGACGGCGAGCGAGGCGACCAGACCCGTCTTGACGATGAACATTTCCGTTCCCGGGTCGCCCTTGTGGAAGATGACGGCGCCCGCGGGGTAGCTGCGCGGCTCCAGGTACGACGAGACGGCCTCCAACTCGAGTCCGCTCATGCCCAGGAAGAGAGGGGATTCCCTGATCGCGCCGACCGTCGGGTTCATCGCACGTCCTCGGACGCCGCCGTCGAAGCTCCGGAGGGGGAAGCCGCTGAGGATGAAGGTTCGGGTTCGAGTCTGTAGCAGCGGGCCCCGCCGTCCTTCCAGGCCTTGGCCATCAGTTCATGCGTCCTGGCTACGAGGCTACGCAGGTCCTTGCCGTCCTCGGGCCACGATGAGATCGCGATGCTGGCGCTCAGGGCGAAATCGCCGGCGCCGGACACGAAAGACAGGTCAAGGCCGGCGTACGCCTCTGACAATCGGCCTGCGAGCGCCTCGGCCTCCCGCGCGCCGCAACAGCTGGCGACGATAGCCGTCTCGTTGCTCCGCAGGCGGATTGCCCATGCCGTACGCAAGGCGCGCGCTTCGTCCTTCAGGATCGCCGCTATTTTCTCCATAGCGGCATCGCCGGCCGGGTGGCCCCACGCGTCGCATAATTCCTTGAACTTGTCCGGTTTCACGGCGACGATAGCCGCCGGCGCCTCGAGCAGGTGCGGCAGCTCCTCGTCCAGGAAGGTGCGGGACCACAGGCCGGTCGCCGCGTCGGTATACACCTGCCGGCGGAGTTCGCGCACCCATGGAGCGTTGTTCGATATCAGCGCCTGGGTGGAACGCACCCGCGACGAGATCATTGCCACCATGCGGAGGAGCACGCGCGCGGCGACGTCCGGCTTCTCACGGACGAGGTCGTCCATAGTCTTGCCGTTACCGGGAAATACCAGAAGGTCGGCCTCGCTAACGCAGGTCGCCATCGCGTCGTATGACGCGCCCCGGGCGAAGTCGAAATCGCCCACGACGTCGCCTTTGACGAAACGCGCCATCTCCTCGGCACGACCGGAGGAGTCGAGCCTGGAAACCGCAATGGAACCATCCCGCACTATGAAGAAGCGGTGCGCCTTTTCGCCCGGGCTGAACAGCACGGTCCCCGCTGGAAAAAGGCCGAGCTCCGCCCTCGAAGCGAGCCAGTACAGGTCATCCTGGAGGAGTCTGGAGAAGAATTCCGACCCCTGTAGGAGCCTGACTATGTCGGACAACGCCGTTTCGGACTCTGGCATGCTCATACAAGTATACGCGGCCATCGCCTTCCCGGCAACGGTATCAATTGATCGGCTTCATTGTTGGGAACAATATAATGTCCCTGATGCTGTACGAGTCGGTCAGGAACATTATCAGCCGGTCGATGCCGATTCCCATGCCGCCGGTCGGGGGCATGCCCACTTCGAGGCTGGAGACGAAGTCCTCGTCGAACATGTACGCCTCGTCGTCGCCGAGTTCGCGCTCCTTGGCCTGCTGCTGGAAGCGGTCGTTCTGGACTATGGGGTCGTTGAGCTCGGAGTACGCGTTGCCTATCTCGCGGCCGTAGATGAAGGCTTCGAAGCGCTCGGTCATGCTCGGGTCGCCGGGCTTCTGCTTTGTCAGCGGCGATATGTCGGCCGGGTAGTCCATTATGAAGGTCGGCTGGATAAGTTCCTTCTCCGCGTACTTCTCGAAGGCCGCGTTGAGGATGTCGCCCTTGCTGCAGTCCTTGAGCTTCTTCTTGAGCTCGTCGGTAAGGCCCTTGTCTACGGCGAGCTTCCGGGCTTCCTCGTCGGTCTTCACCGCCGAGAAGTCGATGTTGCCGTATTCCTTGACCGCGTCGACCATAGTGAGGCGGCGCCACGGAGGAGCGAAGCGGATCTCGGTTCCCTGGTACGTCACTGTGCTCGAGCCGCACACCTTCTCGGCCGCGTAGGCGCAGATGTTCTCGCACAGCTCCATCATGTCGTTGTAGTCGGCATAGGCCTGGTACAGCTCTATCATGGTGAACTCGGGGTTGTGGCGGATGTCGACGCCCTCGTTGCGGAAGTCCTTGCCCATCTCGTAGACGCGTTCCATGCCGCCGACTATGCAGCGCTTAAGGTACAGCTCGGTCGCTATGCGCAGGTACAGCTGGAGGTTGAGCGCGTTGCTCTTGGTGACGAAGGGGCGCGCGGCGGCACCCGACGCTATAGTCGACAGGATGGGCGTGTCCACCTCGATGTAGCCCCGCTCGTCGAGGTACTCGCGGACGGCGCGTATTATCCGCGTGCGCTTCTTGAAGGTGTCCATCACCTGCGGATTCATGACGAGGTCAAGGTACCTGCGGCGGTAGCGCTGTTCCGGGTCCTTGAGGCCGTGGAACTTCTCGGGCAAGGGCTCTATCGCCTTGGTCAGGAGGACCAAGCGCTTGGCGTGCACTGAAATCTCGCCGCGGCGCGTCTTGAAGACGTAGCCCTCGACGCCGATGATGTCTCCTATGTCCCAGGTTTTGATGTGCGCGTAGGCCTCCTCGCCGAGCGCTTCGGCGTTCAGGTAGACCTGGACCCGGCCGTCGCGGTCCTGAAGATCCATGAATGCGGCCTTGCCGATGTCGCGGAAGCTCATCACGCGGCCGGCGACGGAAACGTCCTTGTTCTCGAGCTCCTCGAAGCCCTGCTTTATCTCCGCGGAGTGGTGGGTCTGGTTCCAGGTGACGATGGCGAAGGGGTCGCGGCCCTCCGCCTGGAGCCTGGCGAGTT
>CAZKJA010000342.1:0-4238 GCA_964552925.1 uncultured Treponemataceae bacterium | reverse complement strand
GCCGATTTCGAAAAGCACATATCCTTCGATGTCGGCAACTTCGTCTACCATAGAACCTGGAACATAGGCCGCATCCGCAGCATAAAGGGCGATGAGATATCGATCGATTTCGCGAAGAAGCGCGATCACCGGATGGGACTCAAGATGGCCGTCGAAAGTCTTGTAACCCTGAAGAAAGAGCACATCTGGGTGCTCAAGGCAATCTGGACCAAGGAAAAGCTCCATGATTCGATCAAGAAGGATATTCCCTGGGCGCTCAAGACGATCATAAAAAGCTTCGACAACCGGGCCGATGTCAAGAAAATCAAGGCCGAGCTGGTACCTTCGGTACTGACGGCCAGCGAATGGACGAGCTGGAGTTCCAAGGCGCGAGAAATCCTGAAGACAGACTCGATGTTCGGCAATGCGCCCGAGTCCGTCGGCATATTCATAGTCCGCGACCGACCGCTCTCCTACGAGGAGAAGATCTACAACCAGTTCAAGGCAGAAAAGAACTTCTTCCCGCGGATCCAGGACCTTCGCGAGTTCATCGAAAAGGGCGATGCCGATTCCGAGTTATTCACGGAGATGCTTCAATTCTTCACCGGCTACGTACGCTCGTATTCCCAAGCCAATGAGCAGGTAGTAGCCTCCTATCTGTTCCTCAAGGAACTCACCGCGCGGCACCCGCCTTTAAAGAATATCGTGACGCTTGGCTTCAATGATCTTATAGCCGACTGCGATGATATAGTGTCCGTGTATTCGAATATGAAAGACTCGGCTCTGAAGGCTTCCTTGCTCGTCCATATCAAGAATTTCTTGCCGGACTGGGCCGCCATTTACGTCAAGCTGTTCCCGTACGCACTGTCCCGGCATATGATCGACGTCCTCATCGAGGCGGGTGAAGCCGATCGTCTCAAGAGCATGGTAGTTTCGATCGTTGAGAACTACCGCGATCACCGGGAAGCTTTCATCTGGGTGGCTAAGAATTTGTGGGATGAATCCTGGGTCAAGGAGCTCGGCTTGTCGTATGACAAGATGCTTATCACGCTTATCCACATTCTGGATATCACTTACAAGGAAATAGAGAACCATCGCGACACCACGGACAACAAGCGCATAAACAAACAGGTCGACACAATCCTGTTCAAGGATGGACGTCTCAATGCCTATCTCGACGCCGCCCCAAGGGATGACATCGAGCGAATTTTCGCCTTGATCCGCGACGTGAAAGACCTTGATCCGGCGTTGAAATTATCGATACGCAAGCGTATCACCGACCTCCACGCCGATTTCAAGTTCAGCGATGAAGAAGAGAAAGCCATCGTCTCACGCGGCTTGATGGTCACAGCCTCGAAATACGAGGAGAAAAACCGCTTGCTCGCCCATATCATGGAAGTGGACGTTCCCGCCAACCAGAAGGAAATCGCCTTCGCGCTATCGCTAGGCGACCTCCGGGAAAACTCCGAATACAAGGCAGCGAAAGAAAAGCAGGATGAATTGAACGCCAAGGTCGGAAAACTCAAGAACGAGATAGAACGCGCCCAGATATTCGACCCTGACACGATCACGACAAGCAAGATTTCCTTCTCAACCGAGGTACTCTTGTATAATGATACTGACAACGCCGAAGAGACGTACGTGATACTCGGGCCATGGGAATCGGACCCGACGAACCATATAATCTCATACCTGTCCCCGCTCGGCAAACGCTTGCTCAACCATAAGATCGGCGACAAATTGTCGTTCGTGATCCACGACCGGAAATTCGCGTATACTGTCAAGGAGATCAAGTCGGTCACCGTTTAAAAATACTTGGCTGGCACGGTTAGTCTTGACCGGCGTGGCCGACAGAAGGGATCAGCGATGAATAAACGTGCGGCGGTTTTATTGTTGTTGGCTCTCGTCCTTTTTGTTCTGCCTCTAGCCGGCCAGGAAAAGGTCGATCTGATTGTATTGCTCGATTCTTCCAAGAGCATGTTCACGTACTACAACGATGTGATCGATTATGTGCTGTCCGGAACCGTCCGGGAGTACATGCGTTTCGGCGACACCTTTCATCTGATTACCTTCGCCGATTCCACGACCGTAGAGATGACGCAGCCGCTCCGTACGGAACAAGACCTAAGGAGCGTCATCGCGAGGTTGTACCTGCTCTACCCCCTCGGCAGGAATACCGATCTGGTCACGGCGCTCAAGAATGTGCACGGCTATGTCGCGGGCCTGCCCGCATCGAGTACGAAGTACATAATACTCATCACGGACGGAATGCACTCCCCAGCGCCTGGCACAGCGTACGCCGACATGGATGCCGCCGGGGTCACCAAGGAAATAAGCGATGCCGCAACCCATATAAAGGATAACGGCTGGATACTGAAAATCGTCAGGATTCCGTTCGATGGATCGGGTAACCGCGCAAATGCGAGCGCAAGCGCCGGCACAAATGCCGGCAGTATCGTGACTGTAGTCCCTGACGGGGCGGGCAACGACCCGCGAGCCGCCGGAGGCGTGGAAGCCCCGCCAACCTCTCCGGGATCGGGAGACTACCTGGACGAGCTTGCCAAAGCAGGCGGCGCAGACGTGACCAAGTTCGACCCCGCGAATGGCGATGCCGCTAAAAGCGATACAGTCGGTTTGCCCAGGATCACAATTCCGTCCGATCTTGGCCTGCAAAGTTACGCGTTCAGCTTTCCCGCCGAATTGTACAACGCGACGAAGGGCGACCTCGACCTTGAGCTGACAGCTCTGCTTTTGCCAGGCGGCGCCGACATCCTGATCAAGAAAGCCAGGCTGAGGCTTAGCCCTGGAACCAGCGGAACGCTCTCGATCAAGGTGCGACTTCCGGGCAGCATCGAGCCTGGCGCCAACGTCCTGACACTGGAACCGAGATTCGCTGACGGCGTACGGGTAAATCCGGCACGGTCCAGCGTCCAGGTCGTATTGAAACGTGGCGTTCTGGCTACAATCACCGGAAACAAGATTTGGCTGGCCTCGATCTTCGTCCTGGTCGTGCTGGTACTGGTATCTGTCTTGTTGATTGCGCGCTACACCCGCCGGGCGCACCGAAAAACAGAAGAACCGATCGTGAACGCGATGATCGATTCGACGGCGGCAGCCAGGCACAATAAGGATGCGGCACGACTTCTTGCCGCCAGCACGCAAACCCGCCATGATTCAGGATCTTTGCGGACTGGCGCAGATACGCATGCCAAGGATGCCGCCCAGTTGCTATCCAACGGCAAACATGCGCATCGGGACGCTTCGGCAGCGGCGGATCTTCTCGCCGCCGTACGGCCGACGGCGCCAGCCGGCGCGCTTTTGGCGGCGCCCGCTGGCGATGAAGTCAAGGCGGTATCCATCCTTGATTCATGGCAGAAAAAACCCGCTTCGAGGCTGGCTTTGCCTGCCAAGGAAATACCAGCCAGTTCGACAATAGTCCATCGTGCGCCGCTCCATTACGAAGCGCGCATCGTGCAAGCCGGTGCGCAGAGGATCATCCTGCATGTTCGCGGCCAAAATCCCAATATCGGTCGACGTAATATCCATATAATGCACGCGGGCAGCAAGAAATCCATCGGTGGCAGGGGAAGTGAATTCCTCGTGTTCCTGTTGCCGATTCCAAGAAATATCGCCTGCGCGTATTACGACGGCGTGGATATCACTATTGTGCCGTCAATACCGGAATGCTTCCCTGATTCTACTGGAATAATAGAACGCTGCCTGGGCAGGGAAATCAGGATGGTCAACACGCGTGGCAAGGAGCTATTCCTCATGTTCGATCGGTATATACCGCCTGTCGATACAATAAACAAGCTATTGCATTGCATCGAATCCCCGGGGTTGCTTTCGATTGAACTGCCAAGCGAGATGGAATAGTCAATGCATCAAGGCAAATCCGGTATCCAGGTCTAGGAACCAAGTCGTTCCAGGGCCTGTGCAGCGCGACGCTTTACTGCCTCCGTCGAATCGCTCTCGGAAATCGTGCGCAATTTCGTCTTGAAGCTCGAACTCTTGTTCCTGTCTATCCAGGCTATCGCGCCGAGCCGCATCTGGAAGTCACGATCATCTAGCAACAGCGCGATGAAAGGCTCCGCATCGGGATTGTCAACCAAGACGAGCGCCTTCGCAAGGATCGTAAAATACGCCCTGTCCTTCTCGGCTTGAGCCGTCTTGAACAGTGCTTCCAGGCGCACAATCTCGGATTTCCGGCCATGTTTAATCAAAGCCCTGAAGGCTGCACCCCGGTACTGTGCCGGTTT
>CAZKJA010000341.1:0-4247 GCA_964552925.1 uncultured Treponemataceae bacterium | reverse complement strand
CCAGTCAAATGAGTAGAATCCCGATTAATTATAAACATATTAATCCTGTTAATCATGACAATCCTGTTATCCTGTCAAATTAAAAGAAGGAATAAACATGAACGTACCCTTCTACACCTCAACCCGGGGATATGTCGCCCGCAAGGCGGAGTTCGATGCTTGAGATTTTGACCGTTATCGGGGCCAGGCCCCAGTTTGTCAAGGCGGCGGTGATATCCCGCCTGGTCCGGTCGGAGGCGTGGAAGGGCAGAGTCAGGGAAACGCTGGTGCACACAGGCCAACATTACGACGAGAACATGTCCGAGGTGTTTTTCCGGGACATGGAGATACCCAAGCCCGACTACAACCTGAACGCCGGGTCGGGAAGCCACGGGGCAGCGACCGGGGCGATGCTGGCTGGAGTTGAGACGCTGATCGTGGAGCGGAAGCCCGACGTGGTTCTGGTCTACGGCGACACCAACTCCACGCTGGCTGGCGCTTTGGCCGCATCCAAGCTCCATGTGCCGGTCGCCCATGTCGAGGCGGGCCTCCGCTCATACATGATGGTCATGCCAGAGGAACAGAACCGCCGCTTGACCGACCACCTTTCGACCTGGCTATTGTGCCCCACGGCAACTGCCGTGGACAACCTGGCGAAGGAAGGCATACTCGACGCTGGAGGCGCACGGCCCAGCGCCGACCACAAATCAGTCGCCATGGTCGGCGACGTGATGCTCGACGCTTCCACTTACTACCGAGTTAACGCGCGGGAGCGGGGAGGCAAGGTTCTTGAGGGCCTGCCGGAAGGCTTCTGCCTGGCGACAATACATCGGGCCGAGAATACCGACGATCCGGGTCGGCTCGCGGCAATTGTGTCGGCGATAAACGCGGTTCCAGAATCTCCGGTAGTCCTTCCACTACACCCGCGGACCCGTAAGGTCCTGGCTCGGCATGGACTGTCGTTCGCAAAGCACGTCCGGATCCTCGACCCCGTAGGTTATTTCGAGATGCTCTGCCTCGAGGAAGCCTGTTCTTTCGTGCTTACCGACTCGGGAGGCGTGCAGAAGGAGGCCTTCTTCTTCGGCAAACCCTGCGTGACGATGCGCGACTCCACCGAGTGGGTCGAGCTTGTCGACTCCGGCTGGAACGTCCTTGTCAGGGCCGATCGGGATGCGATTGTCGCCGCCATCAAGCGGCCCCCCGAGCCAAGCGGGAGACCTGCGCTGTACGGCAACGGCCACGCGGGACAGGCCATACTCGAAAAGATTTTTGGAGCCTGATCCGGCTTGGACCCAGTAAACGGGTAGACGAAAGGAATTGATGTGAACGTACCCTTCTACACCTCCACCAGGGAATACACAGCCCGGAAAGCGGAGTTTGACGCGGCGGTCGGTGCCGTGATGGCCAAGGGTGACTTCATCCTCGGCGGCGCGGTGGCTGACTTCGAGAGGGAAGCCGCTGCGTATCTTGGCGCCAAGTACGCAGTGGGCGTAGCTTCCGGCTCGGATGCCCTGGTCCTGGGAGCCGACATACTGGGTTTCAAGGATGGCGCCGAGGTGCTGACTCCGACGTTCACGTTCTTTGCGTCCACCTCTTGCGTCGCAAGGCTTGGTGGCAAGCCGGTGCTCGTAGACATGGACCCCGATACCCTCGAGATGGACATGAAGGATGCCGAGAGGCGCCTGACCAAGAAGACTGTCGGGATAATTCCAGTCCATCTTTTCCAGCAGGCAACGCCGATGCAAGGCGTCATGGACCTGGCACGGGCGCACAACCTGAAGGTGCTGGAGGACTCTGCCGAAGCCTTCGGCATGGAGTGCCTTGTGGACGGAAAATGGAAGATGGCGGGTACAGTGGGAGACATGGGAATCTATTCATTCTTCCCGACCAAGACGCTCGGAGCCTATGGCGACGCGGGTCTGATGACGACAAACGACGAAGAAATTTACAGGAAGATCAAAAGTTACCGTGTGCACGGGTCCTCGGTCAAATACCACCATGATTACATAGGTTACAATTCGAGGCTCGACACGATGCAGGCAGCCGTGCTCCGCGTCAAGTTGGAAAAGATCGACGACGCGATAGCGGCCCGCGCGAAGATAGCGGCGCGTTACGTGGAGCGATTGTCAGGCATCCCCGGACTCCGATTCCCGGCGATGGCCGAAGGGAACCGGGCGGTATATTACGTCTTCAACATACTCGTTCCCCGCCGCGATGAACTGGCCGCGTACATGAAGGAAAAAGGCGTGGGTACTTCGATTTACTATCCTATCCCGCTCCACATGCAGAAGTGTTTCGAGTATCTGGGTTACCGCAAGGGGGACTTCCCCGTAGCCGAGAGAATTTGCGGGGAGATCCTGGCGCTTCCCATATTCCCGGAACTGAGCGACGACGAGGTCGACTACGTCTGCGACACCATCGCCGCGTTCTACAAGAATTAGCTTGTTTTAAAATTGACCTCGGGAATGCGTACTATGTTGGAAGGAGTTCAATAATGCTTGTCAGTGTGATGGGAACCTATGAAAATGGTAAGATTCAACTGGACGAATTACCCAAGGGCGTTAACCATGCCAAAGTGATTGTCACCATGATTCAATCCTTGGAATCGGACGAAAACGCGCAGACGATGATGCTTTCCGAGGCTTCGTTCAACGAGTGGGATAATGATGTGGACGCAGTGTATGACTTGCTATGAGAAATGGGATGTTGTCCTGGTTCCTTTCCCCTTTACCGATCTTAGCCGCTTAAAGAAACGCCCCGCAGTGGTATTGTCTTCCACGGAGTACAATGCATCGGGTGATGCGATCATTGGATTTCTGACAAGCAATATAATGGGGCTAGAACGATTGGGGGATTACACCTTGGTAGCCCCGAAAATTGCCGGACTGCCGTTGCCTACCAGATTCAGGCTGAAGATGGCCACGATAGATGTTTCCATAGTAAGTAAAAGACTTGGATCGATGGTTGAAGCCGACAGAAGCGGAATTTCTGAAAAAATCAGGGAATCGATCGCATAAGTACTGGGTCCACTTAGGTATCAGGAGATTGTAAGATGGCTACTGAAATAATCACCGTTCCTTGCGAAGGCGGGGAGTACAAGAAGCACGAGTCGGCGTATGTCGACGAGGGGGCCGTGGTCGGGAACGGGACGCGGATATGGCACTTTACCCACGTCATGCCTGGCGCGCGGATAGGCGGGCGCTGCTCGATAGGTCAGAACGTCAACATCGGCAGCCGGGCGGTGCTCGGGAACGGTGTAAAAGTCCAGAACAACGTGTCGATCTACGACGACGTGGTGATAGAGGATGACGTGTTTTGTGGGCCGTCGATGGTCTTTACGAACGTGATCAACCCACGCGCCTTCGTCGAGCGCAAGCACGAATATCTGCGTACCGTAGTCAAAAAGGGCGCCTCGATCGGAGCCAACGCCACAATTGTCTGTGGAGTCACGCTGGGAGAATACTCGTTCGTTGGCGCGGGCAGCGTGGTCACGAAGGATGTTCCAGCGTACGCGATGGTCTACGGCAGCCCGGCCCGGCATCATGGCTGGATGTGCCGCTGCGGCGTCAAGCTCGGGGAAGACCTGGTGTGTCCGGAATGCGGTAAAAAATATAAGAAGGCGGGCGAGACGTTGGGCTTTAGTGAACCGGTGGACAGGATTCAATGAAACTTGTCAAATTGATGGGCGGACTCGGCAACCAATTGTTCCAGTATTCGTTCGCCAGATATCTGGAAGGTATACTCGGGGAACCTGTCTGGCTCGATACCGCGCATTTCCTTTTCAAGCACAAGCGGAACATCGAGCTCGGCAAGTTGCGTATCCAGTTCCGGCGTTCAATTATCCTTAAATACCTGTGGTACCGGCTGAATCCCCAGCGCTTCATAAAGTATGACGAACAAGGCTTTGATCCTGCCAAGTCAGTCACCGCGCGGGATCGGAATCAGTTCTTCTGGGGATACTGGCAGAAAACGGAATATGCCCTGGCCGGAAGGGCCGGGATACTGGCCGGATTCTCCAGCTTCCCGAAGCGGGCTGTCGTCAGGAAACTAGCGGAGGAGATCCTCGGTTCGGATTCACTGTCGATCCACGTGAGGCGCGGAGATTACCGGGGCATCCCAAAATTCTTGCTGCTATCGAAAGAGTACTACGATAAAGCCCTTGACGCTGTCAGCGCTCAGGATGCTTCGCGTTGGTATGTGTTCAGCGACGAACGTGGCGTGGAAAAGGAATTGTTCGACGGCCAGGCATGCATCGTCAGGATGTCCGA
>CAZKJA010000340.1:0-4252 GCA_964552925.1 uncultured Treponemataceae bacterium | reverse complement strand
GGTCGGCAACCATTCCGTAACAGAAGAACCTGGGTTCGGTTTCAGAATGTTGAGCATCAGCACGAATAAGGCGATGAGGATCAAAAAACGCTTCTTGGGCATCCTCGAATGAAACACCGTGCTTGTCACGGTTGATACGATTCTTCGATTCATCCCAATCAAAGTTCATGGTTAAACATATAACTGTACATACAAAATGTCAATATAAACTGCCTTAAAACTCGGATTATTGAGTTTGTTATCGGTCGAGGGCAGCTCCAACCAGCTGTAAACGAGCAATCCCGGTTCGCTAATGCGAACCAGTGCTCTTGCGATCTTTGACTACGGGAAGAATCAGGGAGGGGTGTTTTAAGTAAGGTCGCTGGACCAAGAGATATCCTCGTTCTGGCTTTGAGGCCGGGTCTGTATGTACTTATAAAGTCTTCACCATAGCAGGGTGTCCATACACATCGAGTAGTTTTTGCGCGATCCCCCCCCCTGCCAGAACACCAAGGTATTCCCTTGTTGAAGACCTCGCCTTTGACGGACATCCCGCTGTATACTATCCAGACTGAATCGCCCATCTGCCAAGGAGCCGAATACGTCGTACCCGAGCATCCATCGTCCCAAAGCGCCGCAAACCGCGGTCATACTCACCATCGTCGCTTTCGTCTCGCTGTCATGCGCAGGCGGAGCGGCAGTACGACCGGAAGCGCGGCACGCGGACCAGGGAGCCGCCTCGCAGGTTCATCGCGACGAGATGAAGGAAGCAATACAGACGGCGATATCCAAGGCCAAGGCCGGTGACGCGGCCGGAGCGATGGCCAGTGTCCAGATGGCGCTCGATTCAGCCCGCGACAAGGCAGCGCTCGCGGGAGCCCTCGAAGCCAAGGCGTGGACGCTCCTGTTCGCCGGGTCGCGGGACGAGGCGCTCAAGGCATTCGGCGAGTCCGGCTCGATAGGGATGCCCTCGAGCCCCAGCCGGGCCGTACTGGAGTTCAGGCTGGCCGCAGCCGGGCGACTGGATCAGATGCACAAATTCGCCGCGGCGACGCTCGCAAAACCCGAACTTGGAGAGAAGGCGTCAATAGCCATCAAGGTGATGCTCGGAGATATCGACCTGAGGGACGTCGCCATCGACTCGCCCGAAACCGCGACCGAATACGCGACGTACCTGGCGGGCTACCGCCTGGAACCCGCGGCGCCTTCGGGCGGATCCGCCAAGCCGGGCACAGACCCGACGCAAGCGCTCTCCACGGTTCCCGCGGGAACGGCGCCGCTGCCCGTGATAGTCATCAGCGCGCCCGAGTCTGTCGGGGCCGACGACGCGACGGTAGCCGTCGCCCGGCTCGCGTGCAGGGACGCGCTGGCCAAGCGCGGCAGGTTCCGCGTCGTCGATACCGATTCCAGGAAGGCGGCTATCGAGGAACTCGAACTTTCGCTGGCGGGAGCCGCGGCCGGCGTCAAGGACAAGGCTGTCGGCGGATTGTTCTCCGCCGATTACGTGGCCTCGGGGAACGTCATCAAGGCGGACTCCGGCTGGCTCGTCGCGTACACGCTTTCCGGGGCCGACGACGGCCATATAGTCGCCAGCGACTTCGCGGTGGCGTCCGACCACGCAGCCATCATAGCGGCCGCCGGCCGCTTCGCCGGCATGCTCGACGGGCTGTCCATGCCGGAAATCCAGTAGCGCGGCCATCGTCATGCCCGACTTTGCCAGCTACTGCGAGTACTGCTCGACCCTCCCCCCGGACAACCCCAGCCGCGCGTACCACGACGGTGAATACGGCTTCCCGCTGACAAGCGACGAAGGACTCTTCGAGCGCCTCGTCCTCGAGATAAACCAGGCCGGACTGTCGTGGATAACTATACTGAAGAAAAAAGCCGCCTTCGAACGGGCGTACGACGGCTTCGACATCGACGCCGTGGCGTCGTACGGACCCGTCGACATCGAGCGGCTGATGGCGGACGCTGGAATAATACGCAACCGCCGCAAGATCGACGCAGCGATAGAGAACGCCCGCAGACTCGTCGGGCTACGAACCGCGCACGGCTCGTTCAAGTCATGGCTGGACGCGCACCATCCGCGCGAAAAAACCGAGTGGGTAAAGCTCTTCAAGGAGAATTTCGTGTTCGTCGGCGGCGAGATCGTGGGCGAGTTCCTCATGAGCGCCGGCTACTTGCCCGGGGCCCACGTACAAGGATGCCCGGCGGGCGAGCGCGCGATTAAGGCCGGAGCGTCGTGGGCGCGGGAATCGTTTGTACGGGAATCGTCGGCCAGCCAAGGAAAGCCCGCGGCGGGTAAACGCGCATGAGCACCGACAGCAAGGTAATGGTTCCCCTGGTCGACAAAGTAGCCTACGGTGCCGGGAACCTGGCCACAGGCGTGGCCATGCAGATACTAGGCTCGTTTTTCGTGTTCTACGCGACGGCCATCCTCGGCCTGCCGGGCAAATTCGTCGGCATGGTGATGGGCGTGAGCATATTCTGGGACGCGATCACCGATCCGGTGATGGGGCATATATCTGACAGGACCAAGTCGGCGAGGCTCGGCAGGCGACATCCCTACCTGCTCGGCGGGGCCCTGGGCATAGCGATCGTCAATTACCTGATATGGACCATAGACCCGGCTCTGGGCTCCTTCGCCAAAATCGCGATGGCCACCGTGTTCGTGTTGCTGTTCAAGACCTTCATGACCATCTATGTGACGCCGTATACCGCCCTCGGCGCCGAGTTGTCGACCGAATACAACGAACGGACGACGATCCAGAGCATAAAGGCAGTCTTCTTCGTGATGGGATTGGCCCTCGTCTCGGTCGGCGGCGTATTCTGGTTCTTCAGGCCCACCAGCTCGTATCCCGTCGGGCAGCTCAACCCGGACGCCTACTCGTTCATGGGGCTCGCCTCGTCGCTGGTGATCATGGTCTCGGCGTTCGCGGCGTTCTTCCCTACCCTCAAGTATATCGAGCCGATGCGCCGCCCTAGCGGCGAGACCGGCGGCATGGAGCTTTCGAGCCTCTGGGTGGCCCTTGCCGACGCCATGCGCAACAAGCCGTTGCGCATGGTGGTGTCCACGTACACCTTCAGCAACCTGTCATCGGCGCTCCTCGGAAACCTCGGGCTCATCGTGTTCACATATACCTTCGGCCTGAGCAACAACGACATAGCGCTGATCGTCGGCGTCCAGTTCCTGTGCGCCATGATTTCGCAACCGCTATGGGACAGCCTCTCGCGGAGGCTGGGCAAGATGCCCGCGCTCGTGCTCGGCTTCGCCCTGAGCACCGTGGGCAGTATATATTTTTCCGTGATGGTAGTGCTGCACTCGTCGATACAGGGAAGCGCCCTCGCGCTGATGCCGTTTTCCATTACCGCGGGCCTGGGCATCGGCGCGCTGTTCACCCTGCCGCTCTCGATGGTGGCGGATACCGTCGACCTGAATGAATCCGAGGGTGGCGCCCGGCTGGAAGGGCTGTACTACGGGACGATGACGCTCTCGTACAAACTGGCCCAGGCAGTGGCCCTGGTCCTGATAGGCGTCCTGATCGACGCCTTCGGCTTCGACGCCGCCGCGCCGGTCCAGAGCGATCTGACCGTGATCGCGCTCGGACTGATCCTGGGCCTCGGAGCGATGGCGAGCTTCGTCGCGGCGATATTCGCCATCATCCGCTATCCCCTGACCGAGGCGAAGGTCCACGAATGCAGAGCCAGGATAGCCGAAGCCAAGGCGGCGGCCGGCCTCCCGACAGGTTAACCGGGACAGTCTACTTCATCAGGCGTCCCGTCTCGCGCACTTGCGGTCCTGCACCGACAGTATCGCCTTTCGCAGCCGTACCGACTTCGGCGTCACCTCGACCATCTCGTCGTCCTGCAGGAACAGGATCGCGGTCTCCAGCGTCATCGGCTGTATAGGCGTCAGGGTCAGAGCTTCGTCCTTGAGCACCGAGCGCATGTTCGACAGCTTCTTTTCCTTGCACGGGTTGACGTTGAGTTCCGAGTCCAGGTTGTGCTCGCCGACGATCATCCCCTCGTAGACCTGCTCGCCGGGCACGACGAACAGGCGGCCACGCGGCTCGAGGTGGAACAGGCCGTAGGTGACGGCGTTGCCCGAGCGGTCCGACACCAGCGAACCGGTGAAGCGGTTGACGAAGTCACCTCGGTACTCCTCGTAGCCCGACAGGTAGGAATTCATGATGCCGGTGCCCTTGGTATCGGTCAGGAAAGTGTCGCGGTACCCGATAAGCGCGCGCGATGGCACCGAGAACTCCAGCCTGGC
>CAZKJA010000339.1:0-4252 GCA_964552925.1 uncultured Treponemataceae bacterium | reverse complement strand
ACCGGCCAAGCCGGATCCTGCAAAGAAAGAGCCGGCATTGACTGAAGCCGAGGCGCGCGCGATACAGGACAAATCGATAAGGGACCAGGCGTACGCAGAAGGCTACGAAATCGCCAGGAAGGAATTCTATAAAGGGCCCGACTATGTTCCGGATGGTTTCGTGCCAGTCGCGGAATTGGAAACCATGCGGAAGGCCGCGGGAAAGCAGGAGGCGGGGATCATCGCGGGAACGATACTGGGCGTCGGCGGAGCGGCTTTCGCTATAAGCGGCTACTACCAGTTGATGACCGGAGATGCCGATGGCGGCGCCTCGACGCTCTCCACAGGCGCGCTGCTCAGCTTGACGGCATTGCCTTTCCTTGTGTTTTCTATATTTACGGGGCCATGAGCTTGTAAAGCCATACTTTACTGTGAGGTTTTCGTTCCCATGTGCTGTTCGATAAACGACCGGTACCATGCCTGCTCCATGAGTTCGTCATGGGTGCCTGCGCCACGTACCGAGCCACCATCGAGATAGAGGACCCTGTCCACATACTGAAGCGTCGACAGCCTGTGTGAAACGATGATGAAGCCGATTCCCGCGGAGAATTCCTTCAGCCGCCGCATAAGGCGCTCCTCGTTGGCGGCATCAAGGCTGGCGGTGATATCGTCAAATAAGAGGAGCTCGGGCCGCCTCACCAGCGCCCTGGCGATTGCCATCCGCTGTTTCTGTCCGCCCGAGAGGCTGACGCCCCGCTGACCCACGACGGTTGATTCCCCTTCGGAGAATGCGCGCAATTCTTCCTTCATCTGCGCGATTTCCATTGCCGTGTCGAAGGATGCGTCGTCGGGTTCGTCTGTGCCGAAATCGACATTTTCCCGCAAGGTACCGGAAAATAGCAGGGCTTCCTGTGGTACGTAGGCAAGTTTTTTCAGGAATGAAGCCTTGTCGGTCTCCCGAAGGTCGATGCCGTTGATCGCGACTGATCCTTCGATGGGGGGAAGTATTCCCAGGATTACCTTCATAAGCGTCGACTTTCCTGAACCGACGGGACCGATGACAGCCAGCCTCTCTCCCTTCCGCAGGTGTAACCCAACGTTGTCCAGGGAATTGACGGCGCTGCCTGGATAGCGGAAGGAGACTCCGCGCAGTTCGACGGTTTCTATTCCTCCGATGGCAGTAGAAGATCCTGATTTCCCGGGTTCCGGGAAGCCAGCCATTTCTTCGAGGCGGTCAATGTTGACGAAGGCGCGCTTGGCGGAGACGAACAATTGCGGAATGTCCAGAATCGGGTAGATTAGCATCGTCAGGTAGGTATAGAAGGCATAGAACGTGCCGATGGAAATGACACCCCGCACCGCCATCAAGCCGCCGGCGAAGACAATGCCAACCTGTGCCACGTAATCGATGTATTGATAAATCATACGCAGCACTATTTCCAGTCGCGCCACGCCCATCTCCGTTTTCCACCGCGTATCGAGCACGTCCGTAAAAAATCGCCTGTACTTGCTCTCGCACGCGTACGCCTTGATTATGCGTACTCCCGAAAAGCTCATTTCCAGTCTCGTGTTGATTGCGCTGATAGCCTGCTGGTTCTTCTGGAACGAGTCGTAGATCCTGTCTTGCGTCAAATAAAAGAGGATTATCATAACCGGGAGAGGTATGATGGAGAACAACGTAAGCCGCCAATCCAGCGCCACCATCGCAACCAGGCAGAAAACGATCTTGCTTATCGACTCGACCGCCCGGAATATGCCAGAGCACAGGAACCAGGACAGCTTGGGGAAGTCGTAGAGGTCGTCGGTCAGCCGGGTGACTATATCGCCCGAGCTGAAACTTGAAAAGAATTTGTAATCCTTGGCGAGGACCTTTCTCCAGTACACCGAGCGTATGGAATGCTCGAACTTGGAATTGGCGCCACCGCGTATCCCCGGGGCGATCGACGCGACCAAACCGCCCAGTCCGACCGCCAGGAATACCATGAGCAGCCTGTCGACAGTCGCCATTGGCGGAGTATCACCTGGTTTCTCGACAAGGGCCTGGATGGTATCCAGCAATCGCTTGGCGAGATACGGGTAGGTAACGGCGACGGCGCTCGACAGCAAGGTGAGGAGGAAGAGCCCCGCGATCAAGGCGCGTTTTTCATTCCACAGGCGGGCTATCCATAGCAGGTGATTTGTCGCCGGCTTGGATCCGGACGGTTTCGAAGCACTCATCGGGCGGCCTCCGGATATGATTCGAGGACGGGGAACTGCAAGCGCACGAGTTCCTTGTATTCGGGCAGGATCTCCAGCAGTTCTTCGTGCCTGCCCTGGGCGATTATGCGGCCATTCTTGAAATAGAGTATTGCATCCGCCTTGAGTATGGATGAAAGCCGATGGGCGACAATTACCGCGGTGCGTCCCCGCAGCATTATATCGAGGCTCTTCTGGATACGACGCTCGGTCGCGATATCGACGCTCGAGGTGGCTTCGTCCATCACGACGATTTCCGCGCCGAAAGCGACGGCCCGCGCGAACGACAGCAACTGCTTTTCCCCCATCGAAAGGTTGCCGCCGCGTTCATGGAGCTCGGTATGGATGCCTTGGGGCAAGCGTTCAACGAAATCGGCGGCCTGGACCGTACGCAGGGCATCGAGAACCGTCTCGATGGCGATGGTATCGTCGTATAGTCGGATATTCTCGAGTATAGTGCCGGGAAAGAGGTAGATGTCCTGCAAGACAACGGCGACCTTGCGTCGCCACTCCCCGAGCCCAATCGCTTCCAGATTGGTTCCATCGACTAGTATCTGGCCGCTTCCAGGAGCGTGGAAACGGGCCAGGAGCCCGACAGTAGTCGTTTTGCCGGAACCCGAGGCTCCGACGAGCGCAAGGGTTTTCCCGTGCGGAATCGTGAAGGAAATATCGTCCAGGACGGTTTCGCCACTTTTATACTCGAAGCGTACATGCCTGAACTCGATTTCCCGCTTGAATACCGCGGGGGCGCCTTGTCCTCGAGCCTCTCCGGCAAGGTCAAGGATGTCAAAGATGCGCCTGAGCGCGACGCGTGCCTGCTGGATGCCTCGCAAATTCTCACCGATCGAGAACAGCGGCTCGAAGAGGCGCATCCCGTATTCGATGAAGACGAGAAGGGTTCCTATCGTGAGTGCGCCCGAAAATATCGAAGGCGCGACCAGGCGGATGATGAACACTATGAGTACAGGACCGCCGAGGAATCCCATGAACCCCATGGCGGAATATTCCACAAAACTCGCCCGTACCTCCGCGTCGCGTTTCTGGAGACTTGCGGCTTCCAGGCGGTTTGCCGCGAATTCAGTCCTGTCGAACGCTCGAATCACTTCTATGCCCTGGATGAACTCTGTCGTGATCGCGCTTATTTCCGCGTATTTTTTTCGGGCCTTTTCGTATAGGGGTTTGAGCTTTCCGAATATCACCATGAAACCTGCGAGGAGAATCGGCGCAGGAATCAGGAGAAGCGCCGCGACCTTGGCGTCGATGGCGAAGAACACGGCGAACATCCCGAGGAAGTAGACGACATTGGCGGCGAGCTGTATTCCCGTCTCGCTGAATAGCTGCTTGACCTTTTCCGTATCATTTTCTACGCGGGCCATCAGTTCGCCGACGGGATGCTTGTCAAAATACGAGACTGGAAGCGTGAGGAGGTGGGAGAACAGGTCCCGCTTGATCTCCGTCACAACATTGAGGCCTAGCTTGATTATCGTCGTGCTCTGGAAATAGGTAAGAAAACCCATACCTGCGATGATGCCAAGATACGATAATGCGTAACGGAACATCATTGATACGTCGCCTGCCGGTATCGCCTTATCTATCAGCACTCTCAGGATGAGCGGCCCCGACAGCCTGAAGCCGGTCGCAAGCAGGATGGCGATGAAACCAGCGAGAAAAAGTCCATAAAATGGCTTGATGTAGAAAATGAAGCGTGCGGCTTCTTTCTGGAATTCAATTTTCTTTTTATTGCCCAATTCTGTGCCTCGCCGCAACTATACAACCTGAGCCGACGATGGGAAAGCTACAGTACGGTTAAACTCGGATAGCCACCTGCTTCGTCAAGTCATGAGCCGGAAGAGCAAAGGAATCGTCGCAAGGGATACGAGCGTGGTTATGAATACCAGGGCCGATGACAATTCCGCGTCGCCGCCGTAGACGCCGGCCAGGATTGTAGCATTCGCCGCGACCGGCATCCCGGCCATCAAGACCGGCACGAAAAGTTCCAGGCCCGATAGTCCCGCGGTTTTTACCGCGAGCAAAACCA